>DATING010000338.1:0-19910 GCA_035474555.1 Longimicrobium sp.
TCGGCCTGGAGCGCGGCGGAGGCGGGTTCCGGCGGCGAGGCGTCAGCGGCTGGGCGACGGGCGCCGAGATCCACGCCGGCACCGGATCCTCCTACCTGTCGGAGGACCTCCGGAGCCTCCACGCGGCGGGCCGGGTGATCCGCGACGACGCGCGCATCCCCGGGACGCGGGCGCCCGCATGGGCATACCGGATCACCGACGCCGGCGCACGGCACCTCGCCGGTGAGCTGCAGACGGTGCACGTCCCGGTCAGGGACCCGGCGGCCGCCGGCGACGAGGGCGTGTACGTGCGGCCCGGCATCGCCGCGGCGCTTCGGGCGCTGCGCCATGCCAGCGAGAAGGCGCTGCGGAAGCCTCTCGTCCCCGCGGAGCCGGAGTGGCGCACCAGCCGGCAGCTGAGCGCCTGGCTGGACGAGGCGCGCACCGGACGCGAACCGCGGTTCTTCTCGGACGAGCTCGCGTGGATGGTGCGCGCCGGGCTGGCGGAGCGGCGGGACGAGCCGGCGACGCTCTACCGGATCGCACCGGCGGGGCTCGCGGTGAAGCCGATGGTGTGGCGCGAGCCGGCCGAGATCACGCCCGCCGCCACCGGCTGATCCGGACCCACGCCCGTTCGGGAAGAAGAGCCAAGACGCCGGCAGCGCGTCGCAACGAGGTTCCGGGCCGAGTCCCACGGAAGAACGCACGCGCCATCCACCGGGGGCCCCACATGCAGGGCCCCCTTTCCCGTTCCAAAGACCCTGCCGTCCACCACGGATCACGAGCACGATGGCCGAGAAATCGATCCTGCTCCAGCACGGGGACCGCGAAGTCCCGGTGAAGCTCGGAGCCACCATCCACCGCGAGGCACTATACGGCAGGCAGAGCAAGACGGTCGAGAAGGACGGCGAGCCACTGCAGAAGGTGGTCCTCGATGCGGAAGGACATGTCTTCCACCCGTCCGACATCGCGTACCTCCCGACGGACAGCCGCGGCTCGCTCGCCGCCCCTCCCCTGGTTCAAACCGAGGAGGGCGAGCCGCTGGAGCCGAAGCCGTCGTCGTTCAAGGTGAAGCGCGCCCTCCAGCCGGTGGGCGTGGGCGCCCTCGTTCGCCTCCGCGTCGACGCGGTCTTCCCCGCCGAATGCGACCTGTCCCCGGGCCTCTACAGCACCGAGTTCGCGTATCGCGACGCGCCCGTCCTCAAGACGGCGGTGCTGAACGTGACCCCGCACGGCGCCTTCCTTCTCACCGGGATTCCCGTCGAGACGCCCCTCCAGGGCAAAACGGACATCTACAGCTTCTTCGACGAGCCCGAAGACGAGGCGGACGACGACGGGGACGACGAGGACATCTCGTTCGAGATGTTCTGACCAGATCGACCAGCCGAGCACAGACACCCGTGAAAACCATCCACCTGTCGACAGAAGACGGGAAGAACGCGCGCGTGCCCCTCCTCCGCGGCCGGCGCCTCACCCCGACCACCATGAAGGTTACCGCGCTGGGCGAGGAGGTGGTGACCAAGACCGTTCATCGCGGGAATGCCCACGTCCCGCCCGAGGTGCTCACCACGCAGGCGTTGATCGAGGGCGACCCGGAAATCGATCTCGCGAACATCGGGCGGATCCTCTCCGACAGCTCCCGCGCGTACCGCCGGCCCGGGGGCGTGACCCTGGAGGGGAACTTCCAGGTCGTCGTCACCACCTACACCGCGAACGGCGACGTCAAGGACCGGTCCGTCCACACGCCCCGCCAGGCAAACATCAACGAGACGGCTCCCGTCCGCGTGGGGCGCCGCGTCCCCCTGGCGGAGCTCTTCCAGCGGTTCGTGTTCCACAACCAGTTCTACCTGGGACACGAGGACGGGCTGCAGCACGACTTCCTTCTCGACGTGGCGCGCGGCCTGGAGGCGGCCGGGGAGGCGGCGATGCTCGGGGCGGGTCCGAAGGGGACCCAGCCGCTCGTCTTAACGAACGGCGGCACGCCGACCCGCGCCTTCCTGATGGGCGAGACCGCCGGCGACAAGTACCGGCTCCTCGTGCTGCTCACCCGCCAGGAGCTGAAGGTCCCGTAAGGCGCGGACGATCCCCGCGCGCGACGGCTGATCCCATCCACACAACAGGCACAGATGGTCAACGAAACGGCCTTCACCGACAAGGGCGGCGGGCTCAGGGTGGCGATGTCCGGTGGAATCGCCGACGCCACGCTCCTCGGAGTCGCCACCGCGTTCCGCAACACCGTGACCCGGAAGTTCCGGATGCTGCCGGCGCGCCACATCGCGCAGACCTTGGCCGGCGACGGCTCGGCCATCGCCTCGGTCAAGTACGACGGCGAGGGGGTGTTCGTCTACTTCGACGCGGAGAGGGACCTCTGCGTCGCTTTCAATGCCCCGAGCGGGAAGGCCCGCATCGGGCTCCCGTGCACCGAGGAAGCGAAGCGCCTGCTGTCGGCCGGCGGGCATCGCCGCGCGCTCTTCTGCGCGGAGCTCTACCTGAAGGCCGGCGGGCAGCGCACCCGCGTCAGCGACGTGATCCACGCGACCAGCAACGGATCGCCCGACGAGCGCAGCCGCCTCGCCCTCGCGTTCTATGACGTGGTGATGATGGACGGAACGGACCTGCGCGCCAACCAGCGGGACTTCGCCGCGACATGGGAGCTGCTCGGGGACCTCTTCGGTACGGACGAGGGCGGCGCGTGTCACCGCGTCGCCGGTGAGGTACTCGGGGCCGGGGAAATCCCCGCCTGGTTCGGCGCGGTGACCGGCCGCGGGCTGGAGGGAATCGTCGTCCGGCTCGCCGGCAGCGAAGTGACGTACAAGATCAAGCCGAGCCTGACCGTCGACACCGTGGCCATCGGCTATGTGGAGGGCGACTTCGAGGGCAAGTACGGGGTGCTGTCGATCCTGTGCGCGCTCACCGGCCCGGACGGGACCATCCTGCAGGCGATCTGCCGAGTGGGCTCGGGCTTGGCCGACCAGCAGCGCGAGAGCCTGCTGGAAACGCTGTCGGCCCGCAAGATCGACGCGCCGCTGAACATGGCGGACTCCGAGGGCCGTCCGATCACGTTCGTGCGCCCCGGCCTCGTCATCGAGGTCGAGGGCGAGGCGCTGCGCGAGTTCGCGCTGGACGGTTCCCCCGCGGTCAACCAGACCTTCGTCTGGGACGGCGAGGCGCTGCGCTTCGCCGGTGTGTCGCCATCACCCAAGCTCTCGCATGCGACGTTCGGATGCGTTCGGGAGGACAAGTCCTGGTACGACGGTGGGACGCGGATGAGCCAGGTGATGTCCGAGGCGGCGATCGCGGACATTCTTCAGCCGAAGCCGGTGGGCGGCGGGATCCCCACGCTCCATCTCCGCGAGGCGTACATCAAGCAAGGGGCCGTGCGGAAGATCACGGTGGTCCACCGCGACGACGCTCGCTACGCGACGTACTCCGTGTTCTGGACCGACTACTCACCCGGGCGGAAGGAGCCGTTGAAGACTGAGACGCGCATCGCGGAGACGCCCGATCGGCTCGCCGAGCTCGTGGCCGACTACCGCGCAGAGGCGACCAAGCGGGGATGGTCGCGGGGCTGATCCACGGCCAAGCGGTTAGCGTACCTCCTGAAAAGACCTCACCGCCCCATGCGCGAGAGAGGCGAGCGAGCAATTTTCTATAGCTGCACGGTGGTCTGGCCGGCGGGTCCGCGAAACCACAGGGCCTTCAGCTCAGATTTTCCTCTGGAGACTGTACATCTCGACGCGTTCTACTCCGAGCTCGTCCGTCGCGACTCCCAGCAGGTAATCGGCCCCGATCTCGTGGATGGTCAGGTCGCCGGGCACTTCCAGCGTTCCCAGCCAGGCGCCGGCAGGATCGAAGATGTCCCACCTGCCGGCCTGTTCGGGGACACCGAAATCGGCTACCCAGAGGTATCCCTGGCTGTCGACGCGGATGTCTCCGAAGCTTGGCAGGGTTTCGCGGTGCGGAATGGCCGCCACCCGGCGGCTGGCGCTGGCGCGCACCTCCGCGGGGACGTTGCCCAGGTTCCGGCTCAGGAGGTACTGCCGGTATGCATCGAGGTCCGCTCTCGATGCTGGCCGGCGCCGTTCCTGCTTGACGATCGTCAGCGCCGAGTCACCGGCCGGGGTGTAGGCCGTCAACTCGTAGTTCGTGTTGGTGCCCGCGAAGAAGCGATCCCCTCCCACCGCCAGGCTGGAGCTCTCCCCGAAGATGACGCGCTCGACCGTGAGGTTCCCGCCGCTCATGTCGACGAACGTCTCCGGCCCCGCGAACCTGCCGATCGTGTCCAGCACCTCGCCCTGCCGCCCGACGTGGAGGATCACCATCGTATCCTGCCGGGTGGAGCCGGACTGAGCCATCATCTGGCTTGGGCTGACGCCGGTGCTCACCGCGAACGAGCCGTTCCGGAATGCACCCGCGAACCAGGGCAGCGCGTTCAGGCCTGTCGGCCGCCGGGAGTCCACGAACTTCCCCGTGGCATCGAACACGGATACACGGGCCGATTTACGATCCCAGATCAGGAGCGTATCCCCACGGATCTTCGCCAGAGCATCGACGCCATCGAACTCTCCCGGCCCGTCGCCCTTGCCTCCGCTGGTCAGAAGGTGCTCGCCGCGCGAGTTGTAGATACGCAGTCCGTTGGCACCCCGGTCGGCAACGACGATGCGTCCGTCTGCCAGGCGAACGGCGCCAGCGACCCCGTAGAGCGTCGCCGCGGAATCCGATTCGCTTCCTCCGACGACGAGAACCGGCCTCGCGGAGAGAGCCCAGCCTTCTCCACCACGCCATTTGGGTGAGGTGTTGACCACGCGGCCCTTGCCGGGCGCGTTCGAGTCACCGCCTTCTGCGCTTCGTGCGTCGCCGCAGGCGGTGGCGGCGCATGCGATCACGACCGTGAGGCAGCGGAGCAGCCCGGAACTCTTCATCATCGCTCTTCAGTGGGGGATGATCGTGGAAACTCTGGGCCGGTGGCGGCGGATAGCTCGTTTGAGCGGGCCAACACCGTTGCGGCGACACTATCGAGTTGGGCTGTCGACGGCGGGTAGCTGAACATGAGACCGTTCACGATTACTGTGGCCTCCCGGTGATGCCCAGTCGGGCACCCATCGACTCGTGCCGGCGCACCCGTGCGTCCACCTCCTGGCCGCTGAGGCATGCCCGGAACGCGGGGATGTCGGGGACTCCCGCTTGGTGGGCGAAGTCCTCCCACGGGGTGATTCCGATCCGCTCCTGCGCGCCAAAAAGCGCCTGCGAGTATCCGGCGAAGCGCGCCTGGCCGGCGGCGCACTCCGCAACGTCTGCTCCGCGGCTCGCTGCGAGCCGGCGGGATCATGCACCCCTTCCAGCGGACGCGCCGCCGACCTGAACCGGCCGTAGCACCCGCCCCTCGATGTCGGCCACGAACCGCTGAATCAGCGGCGCGGCGCCGTCGGCGTACATCAGGGAGCGCTCGTAGCGGTGGAACGGGCTTTCTACGCGCCGCGCCGAGGACAGCCAGTTGAAGGAGCCCTCGCAGATGACCCGGTCATCCACGGTCACCGTCTTGTTGTGGATGCGCCGCGCCACCTTGACCTCCGCGCCGGCCGCCTCCAGCAGCCGCTTTCCCTCCGTCGCCGCGGGCCGCTCCCGGCCGCCCTCCAGGTTGAGCTCCGCATCGACGTAGCACGTCACCCGCACGTCGCGCAAAACGGCGTCCGCGACCATCTGCTCGATCCCGTCCGCCCGGATCGCGTCCGCCACCACCCATGGCGAGGTGATGCGGATCGTCTCCCGGGCACCGGCGAAGAAGTCGCGGAGCGCCTCGCGGTGCTCGGCGAGGCCGGCCAGCTTCCGCACCGCGCCGGCATCCCCGGCGGGGCGGACCTCCACGTCGGTCAGCTCGTTGTCGCGCGACCTGAACAGGTGCCGCGCCAAGAGGCCCACGGGTGAGTTCCGCCGCGGCTCGAATACGCCCATGTCGCCGAAGACCAGGAAGCTCTCCCGCGCGCGGGAGACGGCGACGTTCAGGAGGGAGCGGTTCTCCAGCATGAATCGGCTCCCGCCTTCTGCTTGCGCGTAGACGGACGAGAAGATGACGACGTCGCGTTCGTCGCCCTGCAGGGAGTGCACGGTGTCCACCGTGAGTCCCCTGACCTGCCGCGCCTCCAGCGCCTTGCGGATCGCCCCTGCCTGGGCCTTGAAGGGGGTCACCACCGCCACCACCTGCTCCAGGGGCGGCGGCGGCTCTCCGTCATCCCACCCTCGCGCCCGGGCCCCCAGCCGGCGGAGCGCATCGGCATGGCCTGCGATCCAGTGGGCGACCGTCCACGCCTCGACGGCGTTGGCGCGGCTGGTGCCCGCCCGGCGCGATGCGCCCGGAACGTGCGCGTACCCCATCCGGGGAAGGTCCGGCTGCTCGGCATCCGCCGGTCGGATGGGGACGAGCCGCCCGTGGTAGCAGAGCTCGTTGCAGTAGGCGATGATCGGCGGTGCGCAGCGGTAGTGCTCGGTGAGGAGCATGCCCCCGTACGGCAGCTCGGCGATGCGCCGAGGGCTCCGGCGCTGCGCCACGCGCATCGCACTTCCGCTGGCGGCGGAGATCCCGGCCTCCGCCACCTCATCATCTTCACCGCCGCCGGCGATGAGCGCCGCCCGGTGCAGGTTCCCGGTATCCCCCCACCCGCTCACCCGGGGCACGGGCTGCAGCTGCTCGGTGTCGCCGACCACCAGCGCCCGTCTGGCCAGCGCGAAGGCGGCGCCTGCCAGCTCCGGCGAGACCTGTCCCGCCTCGTCGACGATCAGCAGGTCTACGAAGGAGAGCAGCGGCAGCCGGCCCGTCTCCTCCCCCGCCCAGTAGGTGAAGAAGGCAGGTGCCTTGAACAGCGTGGACACCATGCAGGGGGTGAGCTTCGCGTACCGGCGCCAGCGTTTCTCCTGCTTGGGCCGCGACTTTGCTTCCCTGTAGCCGGACTCGATCTGCTCTCGCATCTCCTCCAGCCAGCGCCCCTCCCAGTAGTGCGTGGCGAGCTGAAAGGCACGGACCCGGGTCAGGCGGTCCACGACGTCCAGTGCGTCCGCGGGGGTCGGAGCAGGCCGCACCGGCTCGGGAACCGCGGCCGCTTCGCGCACCCGCATTTCGACCCACGCAGCCCATGCGGCGCCCGCCCCATCGAGGAGAGCGCGGGACTCATCCAGCGCGAGCCGACGCATCCGCAACTCGGCGAGCCGCACCTCACGCGATGCCCGGAAGCGCCGCAGGTCGGCGAGTTCTTCAGCCAGGGCCTCGAAGAGCGCATCCTCCAGCGCGCCGAGCGCCGCCTTCGCCGTCCCCTCGATCTCGGCGAGCCGCTCGCCGATCCAGGCGTCCACCTCGGCCGCGTCGCGCACGTGGGGCGGAGGGCTGGCGTCCTGCGACGCGAGGAACCGGCGGCTGAGCCCGCGCCGGTGCTCGCGGACGGGAGGAATCCACGACAGCAGGACGATCCACGCCGGCGTTGTCCGCTCGAACTCCTCCCACTTCTCCCGCAGGCGGATCCATGCTGCCGCGTCGGCCTGCGCCTGCCTCTGCATGTCGCTTGCATCCTCGTCTCTGCCCCGCCGCAGGTCTGCGACCGAGGCATCGGAGTGCGCCTGCCGCTCGCCGAGCTCCCGCTCCAGTTGGACCGCCTCCGCCCGCACGGCGTCCGACAGCGGCTCCAGGTCCGTGGTATCGAAGAGAAGCTCCGCCCGCTGGCGCGCACCCGCGAGCTTTCGCATCGCGTGCACGCCCTCGCGGAGCGTCTCCCGGCACGCCAGAAGCTCCACGTGCAGGTGCGCGACGACATCCCGCACGCTGTTGAACTTCCGTCCGAACGCCGCCGCAGCCTTCTCCAGGAACGCCGCCGCAGCGGCCGCCACGTACACCTCGTTCTCCACCTCGGCAGGGAAGCCCTCTCCGCGCTCCGACGCCACCTGGAAGCGCTCCGCGTCGGAGCCTTCGATCCGGGACTGCGCCGCGCAGAACAGCCCGTAGCTCGTGACGCCGGGGACCCAGCGCCCGGCCAGCGGCGACGGCTCCTGCTGCGCCTTCCCGAAGCTGGCGATCACGTTGGTGACCGCTTGATTGTTGGTGGAGACGGCCACGATCACGGGCGGCTCACCTTCCTCCACGGCGGCTTGGACCCACATCGAGGCGACGACGCTCTGAAGGAGCGTGGTTTTGCCGGTACCGGGAGGACCGTTGATGGCCAGCAGGTCGCCATCCCCGAGCATGAGCGCATGGTGCAGCGCCTCGCGCTGCGACGGGGCGAGCGCGTGCCGGTCGCTCATCTGCCCCAGGTGCAGGGCGTGGGCGGGGAGCCGCGCATCGCCCTGCATGGGCGGCTCCTGCCGGCGCGGCTCCACGGCCGCGAACCGCTCGAGCAGCGCCGGGAGTTTCTGGGTGCCGAGCACGTGCTCGTAGACGGCGAGGAGCGGCGCGACCATCGCGTGCGAAACCGCGTGCGGGACCACGAAGCCCGTCCGCGTGCTCACGTACACGCCCTTCGGTGCCAGCCCCAACTCGCCGGGGTCGAAGCCGTCCTCCGCGAGCGACCAGCCGGCGTCCTCAGCCACGGCTCCGAGCATCCGCCAGGCGTGGTCCCAGTACCCCCGCCATCCGGCCGAGGCGTCCGGCGGATCGTTCGTGGAGAGGTAGCGGTCGACGGCGGCGACGCTGCCGACGAGGATGGGACGCGTGTCCCGCCCGGGCTCCAGCCGGTCCCGCGGAATCCACGGCACACCTTCGCCCGGCGGCGAGAGCGTTCCGTCGGCCGCGAGGTCGGCGGGGATGTACAGCGGGACCACGAAGTCCTCCGTCGCCGTGCGCGTCCCCTGGACGACCGCGGCGCGCGCGACCAAGGGGCAGACGAGCACGCGGCATGTCCCGGTGTCGGCGCGGCCCTGCTCCTCACCCGCGCTGCGCGCGTCCCGGAAGATCTGCCCGACAGCCGCGGGATCGGGCACCACGCCGCCGCGCAGCATCTCGCGCGGGACGGCGTACGGACCCTCGTCGGCGCCCAGGTAGGGCGCCAGGTCCGCCGGCTTCACGTTCTGGCGCGAGCTGTCGGCCAAGCTGTCGCGCCAGTACGAAACGATCCGGAGGTTGTCCGGGATGGCAGGGGTGGTCGTGGAACGGGAGGGTGGCACGGGTCGGAGCACACGGAAGGCGAAGCAGCTCAAAAAGGAACGGGGAACATACGCGGTGTAACGCTCGCCGCCAGTCTCACGAACGTGCAGGTCTACGGCTGCCGCCGGGACACGGGGCCGTGCCGCGATCGAGGTGCACTACGAGGAGTGATACGACGCGCGCCTCTGGAGACAGGCGCCCGCACCCGTTGCAGCAACCGTGACGGCACTTACTGCCCTGGCGAAGTCGTTTCACAAGGATCTTGCACGCGACCGCCTGGTCCCACCCAGCCGCCACCCCGCGCCTCCGAGCAGGTGGCGGTAGTCGTCGGATTCGCGTACGTCGAGTCGGTGGCGCTCCGGCCGCCAGGTCCAACCCATCCGCCATCAAAGCGCGGTGAGCCACGGGTAGCAAGCGTCGGCGTCTCTGCGCATGCCGCTGCAGCAACCGCGCAGAGGAGCGAAACGAGAGTTGCGGACGTTCTGTTCATGGTGACCAACCTTCCGTGGGAGGAAAGGAGAAGGGGGCGGCCGGGTCCTAGCCTGAAGACGTCTTGCCATGTTCCTCTCCCGGTTGCACAACCTGAGCGCTCAGACGATGGACGCGGGGGCGCACTCCCGTAGCCGCGCTGAGCTGACCGAGCTTTCTATCGCTGGTCGATAGGTGTGCACGTTTCGGTACGACCGCCGGACCCGAATCCGACGCCGGTGCGACCGTCCTCCGTGGTGCACACTGTCGTCGTGCTCGTCGGATCATCTGAGGCCGTGTCCTGAGTGAACCCCCCTGAGCCAAACCCCACTCCGCCATTGAACGCCGCCCCTGTGGGCGGCGTTCTCGTTTCCGGGGCCGAGAGCGTTGCATCTGCGCAGGCGCCAAGGATGGCCGCGAGAGCAAGGATTCCGGCGATCTGGTGCGTCTTCATGTTGGTGCTCCTGCGTGGATAATGAGGGCCCCCTCGTGACGGAACCAGAAGCGGCGCCGCCGCCCCACTCTCGTCCGAGCGCGCCCTTTAGGATGGCGTGCCCTTCCGCATGCCGCCACCCTTCCGGCAGCTCACGCGCGGACCGTAAGGGTTCTAAGGGGGCTGGCGTCTCTTATGGCTACTAATGTATTCTGTCGTGTAAGTAACGCCGGGAATTTCCCTTGCAATGATTGTGATCCAGTGGGCGAGGAACGGATAATTCCTGCCCCGCCGCGTGCACGCGGGCGGGAGGGGCAGATCTTGAGAGAAGTCCCGACTGCGGCGGGGCTGATGTTGTGGCAAGACGTTCGCCACCTGCGCGATTGGGCGGAGTCAGAGCCCGAGGTTCGGGCGCGGCTGTTCAATCCGCCATCCCGCAACGTGACGGAGAAAAGGCGTGACGCACGCGCATGCGCCAGTGAGTTGGCAGGCGCGTTCGACACGTTCGGGCTGCTTCTGGAAACACCGCTCACCGTACACGGGGGGGGGCTGGCCGCCGCCTGCGAGCAGGTCGTGACGTGGGCACAGGAGCGAGAGTTTCGCGAGACTGCGATTGAATGGGCGGAAATCGCTGCTTTGGTGGACCCGGCGAATCCACGATTCGCGAATCTGGCCGGACGGGTAACGCGGAACTCGGACGAGTACGACCGGGCGGAAGTTTGGTTCAGGATTGGGCTGGGCTACGCCCGTGAGAACGACGATACGATCGAATTGATCCGTGGACACCTGGGGTACGGCACACTTTGCAAGCTGTTGGGGCGGGTGAAAGGCGCCCGCAAGCATCTGAACGCCGGCGCGAACATGGCTTGGCGGGACGGACCTCCATCCTTAGCAGCCGAGGCGCAGCACGACCTCTGCGCCATGTTGATCGTGCGGGGGCATCTGTCGGAAGCCCTTGAGCGCGCTCAGCGCGCGCTACTATGGTATCCCAAGAGCCACCACCGAATCCCGTTCTTCGCCGCTGATGTGGGGCTCATGCTGGTGCTCGGCCGGCGGTTTACAGCGGCTGCGCGGCTGCTGCGCAACTCGCTCCGGCATGTGCAGCAGCCCTCTGCACGTGGGGTCATCATGGCGCTAACGGCGCGTGCGTTCGCTGGAGCGGGGGAACCGGAGGAATCGGCGGTGCTCCGCAGCCGAGTGTTAAAACTGCTGGAGAAACACACCAGCTTAGAGCCCGTCACCCGGTGGCACCTAGCCGATGCTCAGCGACTCGCCGGTAACTGGGACGCGGCTGAGGCTGAGGCCGCAAGCACCTTGGCAGTTGCCATCGAGCAGAATGACCGTGAGATCGAGCGCCTGACCCGGCACTGCATGCGGCTTATTGACGCTCGCCGTTGTGATCCAGCGAAGCGGGCCAGCGACGAGTTAAGGGAATTTCTGCGCAACCTCACCGACAGGGTGGCGGGATGGTCCCCACGACGCGCGCGGCAGTGGCCCGGGCCGTGGGGCACCGATTGGGCGGCGTAGCTCCTACGAACTAACCCGCCCGCCGAAAAAACTCCTATCAGTTGCCGGAGCCGAACGTGGCTCCTCCTCCTCTGGCCGCCGATCCGCTATCGGCGGCCGTCGTGTTTTCTGGCGTAGACGTGCCCACAAAGTTGCCCGAGCCGAATGTGGCCCCCCCGTCGTACTGCGGCGCCGAGGGCGCGACAGTCGCGCCCGTGGGCGCGTCCCCCGAGCAAGCAGTGGCGCCGACTGCAAAGAGAACGAGAGCGGCGAAGGTGAGGCGGCGATAGGTCAGGACGGTCATGGCTGCAACTCCGTGATTGAGATGGTAAAAGCGTCAGGGTGAGGCGGAACGATAAGCGTGGACACACGCTTCACGCCAGCAGGATGGGGTCAACTTTGGTCACTTTGACCCCAACCCGCAGGCGCTTCACGGTTTGGCACAAAACCCCTATTCACGCTTGATTTATGTCCGATAGAGTCTGCGCCAGGCGACGGAACGGAGGCACCCCTGGAGGTCCCTCTCGGGGTGTGCGACACGGAGGGCGCCCTGAGTGCGCTTCGACGGGGCAGTAACCTTTCCGCCATGTTCCGCCACCACCTGCGTTCCAAAGGCAGACCGCCTAGATCACGACGGGATCCACCCCCAGGAATGGCGTCTCAGCCTCCCCGTACCCATTGCCTTCGCGGCCACGAGTTCACTGCTGAGAACACGCAGTGGGTCAACGTTCCCCGCGTCGGCCACACCGCGAGGTCTCGACTATGCCGCATCTGTTCGCGCGCCCGTGCCCGCCGCTACCTGGATCTCCACCCGCCGAAGTACCAACCCAAGCCGCTGCCACCTCTGCCGGACGACTTGGACACCTTTGAGGTAGAGCTGGAGAGGTACATTCGCCGGGTACTCCGCGCGCGCTTACCCCAGCGTGCAGGGGTGCTCTGGGACGACGTCGAGAGCAGGTTGGAGCATCATGGATTTAAGGTGAATTCCGAACTGCACCGCGTTCCGATCCGGGAGCTGGCGCGCCCGAAGGAGAGTTTTGCGGATTACGCGGCGCGAACGAGCGCGGGCTGGGACGACTACGGCGATTGGTTCGTCTGCCGAATGCTCGACGATCCCCGCATACGGGCGGTGCTGGCGAAAGCGCAATCCAGTCACACCATCGTAGAACCGGAGGAGGTGAAGCCACGGGTGCCACTGCGCCACCGTTCGGGGCGCCCATTCGTCGGACGCTCCGCGACCCCGCCCCGGCGGTGGAAAGCCGCGTGCCCGTGAGAGGCGCGATGCGGAGGGTGTGGCGGATCAGCAGGAAGCGTGTGCGGCCGGGGCGCGGTCCCACGCCCGGATTGGTCCGCGTTCCCGGCGGGTGGCGCGCCACCGCCCGACTCCCGGCTGGCCCCATCAACAAAAAATTCCACGATGCGCACCACGGCAGTCCATCCGCCGCACGCGCGGCGGCGGAGGGCTGGAGAGCCGGACAGCTCCGGATCGCCGGGGTGCCGGATGCGGCGGGGCGGCGGGTCGTCCTAGTACCGCGCACCGCCTCCGGCGTAGTGGGCGTTTATCTGCGCCCCGCTCGGACCGGAGCGTCCGCTGGCTGGACCGCCACGTTCGAGCTAGCCGACGGTTCCCGCCTGCAGCGGGTCTGGTCCGTTCGCCTCCACGGGCACACACGCGCGGTCGCGTTCGCAATTGCGCAGCGGGAGGCTTGGGAAATCGCGGCACTTGGTTCGGCGTTGCCGAAGTCCACACCGGGCTTCGGGTCTGACAATGGGGATACGACAATGAGCGCACCCAATTCCCTGCCGGAGCAACTTCCCTCACCGCCGCAACTCGCCCCCCCGCCCACCGACGACGAGCTGCTGAGGCAGTGGCTGGACGAGGAAGTAACGGGGGAGACCTACATCGCCATCTACGTGCGCTATCGGCCGATCGTGCGCGATGAACTGGAGCGCGGCGGTTTGGCCCCGCTCGAAGCCGAGAACCGCGTCGGCTCCGTGTTCATCCGCGCGGCGGACACGCGGGACACGATGCCTGACGACGTTCCCCTCCGCGACCGTTTTCTGGCCGTGGCGCGCGAGGTCGCCGCCGACACCAGTTGGAGCCCGCCCGTATGAAGAGGCGAGGACGCCGGAAGAAGCGCAGCCCGCGCCGGGAGCGGCTGGCCGCCGCACGCCGCGCCACCGATGGGCTGGCCGCCGGGGATCTGCCGCTGCATGTGCTCATCGAGGAGGGGCTGCTGGCACCAAGCACGGGGCCGCTGGGAAACCGGGTACGCGCAAGCCCTGCCGAGCGCGCACACGTTGAACGGCTCCGTGCCGATTCGGACAACTGGCCCCAGCCCCCGAGAGCGCGAGGCGGCGCCGATGGACCCTGACCGACTCGCTGCACTGTTGGACGGCTCCCTCAGGGGCAAGGATCGACAGGCCGCAATCGCAGAGGTGGCGGCTTTCTCCGACGACGACCTGGGTGTGTTTGCCGACGCCGCTACCGTGCTTCGGGAACGAGACGAAGAGAGGGCAATGACCGACGACGGGAGCACGGAAAGAAAGCGGCCGGACCCGCCTGCGTTGGTGGCGCGGAAGGCCAGGGCGGACCGGCTCCGTCCGCACGTTGCCCGCTGGGTAGAGGTCCGAGGCGTCAACGCAGTTGCGGAGCGCGCGGAGCTAAAGCCGGACTCAATCCGGGCGTTCATCAACCGCGGCGTCACGCCGCAGCCCGGCGCGCTGGACGCGTTCGAGGAGATGATTTGGAACGCGGAGTGGCGGAAGATTTCGGGTGAAATATCAACCGAGGACGGGGGGCTGAAGTAATCATGGAGAGCGCGCGCGGTAAGTACGCAGATATCCCCGGAACGAGCGAGGACTTCATTCGGTCCAAGCAGGAGGAGATTGAGCGGGAGGACAACGGTCGGGAGGAGGAACGCAGCGAGGCGGAGCTGGCGGAGGCGGAGATGTTCGCGGATCTGATTCGAGATGCGCTGCTCACCCATTTCGACGGGACCGTGCGTCCGGTCCACCGGGTGGCGGTCGGCCGGCTGCTGCGGGGCGGGTCTGCTGTCGCGCTCCTGGCTGCGCTGGATGCTGCACGCGAGATGGCAGCGCAGGGCGAATCCCGCACGGTGGTCCGCAACGCATTCATCCTCGCGCTGACGGAGCGGGAGGCCCCGCCCGTCCACCCCATCTCCGGGGAGGAGCTGACGGCACGCCAGACAGCAGCCGAAGCCCAGGAACGAGAGGTTGGGCCGGACGCGTTCCTGCTCTACCGGATGGCAGATGAGCGCGCCGCGCTCGTGGGGGACGCGGCAGGAATCGACCTCGCGGAAGAAGCGCAGGCCAGCGTTGACGCGTCCAGTTTGCGGACGCTGGCCGTTCGCCACGCGGTCCACTTTGCGCGGCGCGACAAGGGCGGCAGGGCACCGTGGGTGGAGGATGGCGGGGCGGCGGATTCGGAGCGGAGCGGAGGGGCGGGTTGATTCGTCCGGCGGCGCGCGTCGTAACGGTAGCGGTGGCGTGCCTGTCGGCCGCGCTGCTCTGCGCGCGCGCCACCGGAATGCCGGTGATCGTCGCGTTACTCGTCCAGTCGCCCGCCGTGGTGGCCTTGGCGGTTATCCACGCCAAGCGGCAGCCCGCTCCCGCCGAAGGATAGGGGACGGATGTCGTACGAGTCCGCGGCTTGGCTCCGGGCACGTAGATGATCCCAGCCACACCACTGCTGGTCCACGTATTCTGCCATCGTGATCCGGGTTCCCCGTTCCGTAACCCCTCAAAGAAAAGGGGTGGTCGGCTGACGATCCAACAAACGACCACACGGGACGAACCAATGACGATCGCGACTCGGATCCGCGGCGCCGACCTGCTCGGTGTGCTGCGAATCCTCAGCTCCCACGCGCGGGAGGGGACGGGCTGGGCGCGGAAGGGAGTGCGGGGCTGGGTCTTCACGGACGAGGTCCCGGACGGACTGGCCGGCGTGAACCTCACCGACCTGGCGCAGCTCGGATTCATCGTGCGCGAGGACGTGCGCGACCCCGGGAGGAAGCTCCCGCTCTACCTGAACCGTATCACGCAGGCCGGCGAGGACGAGCTGGCCGCCGCCGAGGAGCGCGACCCGTCACCCATCCCGCGGGCGCGCCGCAGCCCCACGCCCGCCGACCGGGAGACGATCTACGTCACGACGGGCGCCTGGCAGGCGCTGAGCGCGCTCGCCCGCGAGCCTGCGGATGATCCGTGGCGCTCTCTCGCCCAGATCAACGGGCACGCGGGCACGGCGATCTACCCCGAAGACACCGAGTTCCTGCTCGCCCGGGACCTGGCGGCCACCCAGCGCCCCCAGGTGGCGTCCCGCACGTCACCCGTCCTCTACCGGGCGACGAGCCTCGGCCGGGGCGCCCGCGTGCGCGACCGGAAGGCCAGCGGCACGCGCGTGCAGATCCGTGTCCCCGGAATCACCCTGCGCCCGGAATGACGGCCGATGACCGAGCACGATGATGAGGAGTCGGAGGGGCTTCCGCTGCTGCGCTCCCTCCTGCCTCCCGGCTACGCGGCGGCGCAGCGCGAACTCGACAAGGTGTTCGAACTCGCTGCGCGGGATGGGCGGGAGGACGCCCACCGCGAGGCCCTGCACCGCTGGATGTCCACGCTGCTGAAGGCAGAATACTTCGACGAGCTGCCCGGGGGCGCGGAACCGCCCGCCTCCGGCGAAGCCGACGCGCCACGCTGACATCCACCGATGAGTGACCTGAACGAAGAAACCGACTGGCAGGCCGTCCGGCGGGCGATGAACAACAAGATCGCGGCCTCCTCTCTCCGGGAGCTCGCCCGCGACCTCGGCGGCGTCTCGCCGAGCGGCCTGCAGAACTTCCTCGACGGCGCCACGCCGAAGAGAAAAGGCGCCGTCTACCTGGAATGGTTCATCAAGGAGGGGCCGCACTGGGGGTCGGAGGACAACGTGCTCGAAGCCGCCATCGAGGTGGTGGTGCGGCACACCGCGCGTGAGCGCCGCGGCGAAGTGCGCGGGTACCTCGAGAAAGCCACCGGGATCGCGAACCGCTGATGCGGCGCCGCCGGCAAACGTCGTCCCCGACCCGCCAACCGCATCCGGCTTTCCATCTCGTCCACGGGGATCCCGACTGTCCGCGCACGTTCCAGACGCATCCCGCGCCCGGTCCGTCGGTCCGTGCGGAGCGCATCGCCTGCGGCGGCTGCGGCGCGTCGTACCCGGCCGACGCCCGGGCGCTCCTGGCGCTCGCGCGCGATCACATCTTCGCGAGCCGGCTCATCATGGCTGCCCTGCCAGGTAGAACCGCGCTTCTCCGCGCGCGGAGGGGCGGCCGCCACGATCCGACCTGATCCCGAGACTAGCCCACCAATGCCCGACACGAAATCCGGCGCGCCCGAGAGCCCGGGCGCTCCTTGCGACGGCGAGCGGCTGACCAAGCGCGAAGCCGGGGTGCTCGACTACCTGATCGGCTACCTGGCCACGCACACCTATCAGCCGTCGCTCCGCGAGATCTGCACGGCCTGCCGCTGCAAGTCGACCAAGACGGCCTCCGAGCTGATCCAGAGCCTCGCCGAAAAGGGGTACGTGGGACTGCCCGACGACGGTCCGCGCCCCGCCCGCGGGATTCGGCTGCTCGGGGTGGAGCTTTCGATCACCCGCAAGCTCGTACCGCCCCCGGGCACCCCGGGCGGAGCACCCCGGCCGGCGGCCCCACGTCCGGTGGCCGATGGATGACTTCGACGTCATCATTCCACCCACCGCTCCGCCACGGCCGCGCGGCCGCATCGTCGCTGAGTGGCGCGCGCCGTGGCTGCAGGACCCGCAGCACAGGCGCCCCGACGAGCGCGCGCCGCCCTTGCCGGAGTTCGATGACGAGATCGAGGCATACCTCTTCTGGCGCCGGCGCCGGCCGCTCCACCTGCCCGGCGGGGGCGGTGACTGACCCACCCATGGAGCGTGCTTGCGCGTAGAGCCGACGAAGTACGGAGAGCGAGTCCACTACAGCGCCAGCGACGTGCCCGGCATCATCGAAGAGGCGCGCGAGATGTTCTGGGAGCCATTCAGGGGGTGGCGAGCCCGGCTCCGGTGCGGCACTCGCAGCTGGGATCCGTATGAGCTGGAGTTCCGTGTGCACTGGCGGTGCGTCTTTCGAGGCGCGGACCATGACGTCGAACACCTCCTCGCGGCGTTCCAGGCCTTTCTCGACAGGTACGTGGACTGCGTAGACCGGCGCAGCTTCCCGTGCCACCGGCACACCCCGGGCGACGGGAGATAGCTGCACGTCCGAACCCCGGCTCACGGCGCCCGTGGATCCCCACGGGCGCCCTTCGTTTTGCCTGGACCCGCCATGATGAAGCGAAACTGGCTCGGCTGCACGGTGATCGTCACCTGCGACACGCCGGGCTGCGGTATCTGCTGGACCTACGATCGGCGCCCGGCGACGTTCAAAGACGCTCGGTCGGCGGCCATGCGCGCGGGATGGGACTGCGTTCGGAATGCCGAAGCGCGCCTGGATACCTGCCGCTACTGCCAGGAGCGGAATACTCCACGGACAACGACGGAAACGGTCGCCACGGCTCTGGTCGCGTAACCCCTGGAAGAAAAAGCCCGGTGGAGAGTGCGTGCCGCTCCGGCACCGCCGCCCACGCCGCCGTCCATCCCGATGCTCCACGAGCGAAGCGCAATCCAGGGTGAGCTGGACCGGGCACCCGGCCCCGCACCGCCTCGCCTTCCGCATCACACCAGTCAGGACGCGCCCCCTCGCCGGCTCGAAGACGCTGGGCCGCGCGCCCTGTCGTTGCGTGAGCTGATCGCGCTCATCCTCGCGCCCGGCCGCGGCCACGAACGCGCGGCCCGCGCCGCCGACGCGCTCACCACCTACTTCCTGGCCCCCGACGGGCACCTCCGCCTGCGCTCCCTCGCACGCGCGGACGTCACCGAGGTCGCACGGGTTGGTCGGATCGGCCGGGCAGCCGCGGCGCGGCTCCTTGCGGGACTGGAGCTTGGCCTTCGCGCCGCGCAGGAGGGGATCTGCGACCGCGATCGCGTGCGCACTGCGCGCGACGTCTACGAGCGCATGTGCCTCCGGGTCCGCGATCTTCCGCACGAGGAGTTCTGGGTGCTGGTGCTGAACGCCCAGCATCAGATCCTCCGCGAAGTGTGCGTGTCCCGGGGCATGCTCGACGAGACCCTGATCCATCCGCGCGAGGTCTTCCGGATGGCGATCCTGGAATCCGCGTCGGCGCTGGTGCTGGTGCACAACCATCCGAGCGGGGAACCGGCGCCCTCGTCCCAGGACGACATGGCCACGGCCGGGCTCATCTCGGCCGGACACACGCTGGGAATCTGCGTCATCGACCACATCATCATCGGCGACGGCCGCTACTACTCGTACAACGAGGCCAGACGCCTGCCACCCGCGCCCTTTCACTCGTTCGCGTGGGGCAAGGAAGCTCGCCTGCGGGTCGATCCCCCGCGCCGGACCCGGAAACCGCGAAAGAGCGGTCGCGCCACCCGCCGGCAGCCGAAGACCGTCACCCCGAGCAGCGGAGTAGCCGATGGAGCCGAGCACGGATGAGGACCGCCCGCTGGTGGGCCGCGACTACCCCTGGTTCTGCCCGGGCTGCCAGATCGCCGTCGACCAGTGCGCGTCGGCGGCGGCCGAGGGTCCAGACCAGGACGACCCCGAGGCCGCCTGCAACCTGGCGTATGACCTTCGCCTCCTCTGCTCCACCGACGGGATGCGGTGCGCCGCCCCCCCGGTCGAGTGGGTGGGGCAGCGGATCGAGCGCTACCTGGGCACGGGGGACGTGTACGAGTGCCGGGACTGCGGAATGCACTCGGCGTTCGAGTGGCGGGTGGCGGAGGAGCTCGGCATCCCCATGGTCGGACCGCGTGCCGCGCTGGACGAGGTGATGTGCGGCCACTGCCGGACCACCTTCGGCGACGATGGCAAGCCGATCCGCGGGATGCAACTGCTGGTGGAGACGCTGCGGGCCGCCTGAGATACTGGCGACGGAACGATCGCCGGCTCCGGGTTTCGCGTATCACTCCGCGTTCGGGCCCGTCCCCTTCCGGCGGCTAGGCCAGGACCGGGGTATCACGTCAGTGTGCCTGGTTCGATAATGCCGACGCGACCCCCGCCTTTTCGTCCTCCGGGTGGGCACGGATGAGGTCTGCGCACACAAGCCGACGAAAACGGGGCCAGCAGGGTGAAACCTGCTGGCCCGTTTTCGTGTTCCCCTCCCACCGGCACCCTCCAACTCGCACTCGGGAGACTATCTGCCCGGCGGGAACGAGGTCACCGAGTCTCTGTCCAGCGCCTGTCACCACACGCGTAGATGATGCTGATGCTCGCCCATGCTCCACCGGACGGGCGCCCCGCGCCGGTATCCGGGCCCGTTAAG
>DATING010000339.1:0-3235 GCA_035474555.1 Longimicrobium sp.
GCTCTGTCTGCCCGGTCCCGCCTCTGTCCCGCCCCCCGACCTCCTACAGCCGCTCGATCTGCGTGGCGCGGATGAGGATCTCGTCCTGGCGAAAGCGGGACTCCAGCCCGCGGCGGTAGTCGGCCCACCAGGCGCGGTCCAGGTCGTCCGCCACCACCTCCACGATCACCACATCGTCGCGGGCCACGCCGCCGTCGTCGTCCTTCCACGCGCCGGCGGCGGGCGCGCGCAGGTGCGCCGTCACCCCGCCGAAGCGCTCGGTCAGGTGGTGGCGCACGGCATCCAGCATCTCGCGCGGAAACGGGTGTCCCTCGTTGTCCCGCAGCGGCAGGAGGATCTGCACCAGGTGCATGGCATGCATCCGAATGACGGACGGGCCCCGCACCATCGCGGGGCCCGTCGGGTGGTTTACGGACCGCGGCCTACTCGCGGACGCGGAACTGCACGGGATCCGACAGGCGCACCTCCTGGGTGCTGCGCACGCGGTTGATCACGCGCTGAAACCAGCCGGGGCTGCGGTTGGCGCCGCCGTTCTCCATCACCAGACGCGCGAGCGCGATGACGTCGGCGTTGCGCATGCGGATGCAGCCGTGCGACTCGGCCTCGCCCAGCGAATCCGTTTCGCGGGTGCCGTGGATGTAGTAGTCCGGCTGGCGGAAGAAGATCTTCACGCGCCCCATGGGGTTGCGCGGATCGCCCGGCTCGCGCGCCTTCTTGTTCTTGGCCCACTCGGCATCAGGCGGAACCCACCGCGGGTTCCAGATCAACCGCTGCACCCGGAAGCTGCCGCGCGGCGTGGGGTGCTGCGGCTTGCCGATCGCAACCCGGTACTCGCGCACGGTCTCATCGCCCTCCATCACGTACAGCATGCGGTCCGAGAGGTCCACCGTAATGGAGAACGCCGCGGACGCGGGCGCCGCCGCCGGCACCAGGTTCTGCGCGGCCGACACCGGGCTGGCCTGCATCACGGCCCCGCCCCCGCCAACCATCAATCCCACCACAAACGCCGGCAGCACGGCCCGGCGCAATCGATCCATCCGCTTCATAGGTGGCGCTTCTGCAAAGGGTTAGCGTCACGTTCCGAAGGCCGGGGAATGAAAAGATCGTGCCAAACAGATGTACTCTGCTGGATTTCGGCGGAGCAGACGGGGGAGCTTCAGCAAAGCAGACGGGGAGCGCGGCTGGAGGAGACGGCGGAATGCAGGGCGAGGACGAGGCGAAGTCCCCGCCGGGCGAATGAATTCGCTGCAACAAACACACGAAGTCCCCCTGCGGGGACTGGGGCAGAGTGCCCACGCGCCGGATGATTCGGATCGGATGAGAAGACGCACGGACGCACGAAGCCCCGTCCGGCATGCCGAAAGGAGGCACCGGGACGGGGCTTGGGTCACGCGCAAACCGTTATCAACAGAGAAGATGCGCGTGAAGGTCACGCATCCGGACTGTCCCTCGTGAACGGCGTGTGCGTCGCCTCAGTAGGTCAGCAGGGCGTGCGCGGGGCGGCCGTCGAGCGCCTTGCGGCCGTCCAGGAACGCCAGCTCGATCACGAAGGCGGCCTCCACCACCTGCGCGCCCAGCTCCTCCAGCAGCTCGGCGGCGGCGCGGGCGGTGCCGCCGGTGGCCAGCAGGTCGTCCAGCAGCAGCACGCGCTCGCCGGCGCGCACGGCGTCGCGGTGCACCTCCAGCGAGTTGGTGCCGTACTCCAGGGCGTACTCGCGCGAGATCTTTTCCGCCGGCAGCTTGCCCAGCTTGCGGATGGGCACGAATCCCACCCCCAGCGCCACGGCCAGCGGCGCGCCGAACAGGAAGCCGCGCGACTCGATCCCCGCGACGGCGTCGATCCCCTGCCCGCGGTAACGCTCGGCGAACGCGTCCACCACCTGCGCCAGCCCCTGCGGATCGCGCAGCAGCGGGGTCACGTCGCGGAACAGGATGCCCTGCATGGGAAAGTCCGGCACGTCGCGGATGAGCGCCTTGAGGTGCTCCATGGTGCGTCCTCGTCGGGTGGTCGGTTGGCAGCCGGTGCGTCCGGGGGACCCCGGACAATCTACAGCGCGGGTGCCGCCGGAGACAAAGGGGCGTTGACCCGCCGCCCCCCGCCGCCTATCGTGCCCCCTATGAAGGCTCATCCGCCCCGCGCACGCGCACTGTTCTACGCCATCACCGAGGGCGTTCGCATCACGGTGCAGCCGTTCTACCTGCAACGGCACTCGGACCCGTCGGAGCCGCGCTACGTGTTCGCGTACCGCATCCGCATCGAAAACGTGGGCAGCACGTCGGCGCACCTGCGCTGGCGGCACTGGTTCATCCACGACCCGGCCGGCGGCGACCAGGAGGTGCAGGGCGAAGGCGTGGTGGGCCAGGAGCCCGTGATCCCGCCCGGCGGCGTGCACGAGTACGAGAGCTTTTGCGTGCTGCGGGCGCCGGCAGGGCACATGGAGGGATACTTCGTGATGTACCGGCCGGACGGATCGTCGTTCCGCGCCGCCATTCCCCGCTTTCAGCTGCGCATCGTCACGGGATGACCCGACCCTTTCGTCTTGCCGCGCCCGCGCTGCTGGCCCTGTCGCTGGCGGCGTGCCCCGGCGCCGGCGGCCGCACGGCCGACCTGCCCGTGCGCCTGGCCGTCACCCCCTCCGACACGCTGGCCAACGGCGATTCGCTGCGGATGACGGCGTTCCTGCACAACCAGGGGCGCGAGCCGGTGCGGCTGGAGTTCGATACGCAGTGCCAGGTGGAGTTCTACGTGCACGCGCCGGACAAAACGGTGGTGCACCCCCCCGGCGGCGGCACCACGTGCATCCGCGCGCCCAGCGTGGTGGAGCTGGCCGCGGGAGATTCCATGCGCTTCGGCGCGTCGTGGACCGCCACGTCCACCAACGCAGGCGCGTACACCGCGTACGCCGTGCTGTGGGAGCACCACGTCCCCCGCGAAGGCGAGCGCCGGTACGATCCCGGGCACCGGTCCAACATCGTGCAGTTCGAGGTGGCCGCGGCGAAGTAGGGGCGGCGGCACGGTAGAGCAGACGGTGCGGTGAGGGCGGACGGCGCGGTAAAGGTGGACGGCGCGGTAAGGGCACACGGCGCGATAAGGGCAGCAGGCAGGCGGCGAAGCGGCCGCGGATCGAGCAGATCCGCGGCCGCTTTGCATCGGCGGAGCTCTACGGCGCCCGCTGCGCGGGGCCCCTCACCCCCCGGCCCCCTCTCCCGCAAACTGCGCGGGAGAGGGGGAGAA
>DATING010000340.1:0-7673 GCA_035474555.1 Longimicrobium sp.
GGCGTGGACGGGCGGCCGGCGGCGGTCAAGAACGCGCTCGCCTACACGCTGCAGCGGCTGGGGACGGAGTACGTGGACGTGTACCGCATTGCCCGCGTGGATCCCGCCGTGCCCATCGAGGAGACGGTCGGCGCCATCGCGGAGATGGTGCAGGCGGGGTACGTGCGGCACATCGGCCTGTCGGAGGCCGGCGCGGAGACGGTTCGCCGCGCGCACACCGTGCACCCCATCGTGGACCTGCAGATCGAGTATTCGCTGATGTCGCGTGGCATCGAGGCCGAGATCCTGCCGGCGTGCCGCGAACTCGGCGTGGGCATCACGGCGTACGGCGTGCTGTCGCGCGGGCTGCTGGGCGGGCACTGGACGGGCGGCACGAGCACGGCCGCGACGGACTTTCGCACCTACCTGCCGCGCTTCAAGGGCGAGAACCTGCAGCGCAACCTGGGCCTCGTCGAAGCCCTCCGCGCCGTGGCCGATGCGAAGGGCGTGACGGTGGCGCAGATCGCGATCGCGTGGGTGCTGGCGCGTGGCGAGGACATCGTGCCGCTGGTGGGCGCGCGCCGTCGCGACCGGCTGGCCGAGGCGCTGGGTTCGCTGCAGGTGGAGCTGGATGCGGCCGACCTGGCGCGCATCGAGCAGGCAGTCCCCGCCGATGCCGTGGCCGGCGACCGCTACGACCCGTCGCAGATGGCGCACCTGGACAGCGAGCCCCACGCGGCGACGGTCTGACGAACGCAAACAGCCGCGGGCGATGGTCGCCCGCGGCTGCTCGTTCTATGGCTGATCGTCAGCCGTAATCGGGCTCGCCTCTGCCCTCGGCCCCCCTGCTCGGGCAGGCTCTGAGCCGGGCGAATGAATTCGCTGCAACAAGCACACGAAGTCCACCTGCGTGGACTATGTGCCCGGCGGCGATCATCGGCCGGAGCGAAGGCCGGGGTTTGCGTTGCCTTGCATTGCGAGACAGCCAAGTCCCCAAGGCGGAATCCGCAGTCCGCGCAGGCGGACTTTGTGTAGTTGTTGCGGCGAATTCATTCGCTCGGCTCCGACTTGCGATCAATCCACCACTCCACCCTGCCCGTCAGCCCCTTACCCCTCCCCCAGCTCGAACGGCGGCACCACGCGGCCGTCGATGTCCGTGAAGCCGTACTCCACGGCCAGGTCGCCCACGCGGTGGATGCCGCCGCTCTTCGCCATCACGCCGGGATCGGCGGCGAGGGCGGCGACGGCGCGGCCCACGTAGCGCGGCGATTCCGTGCGGGCGAACTCGGGGTGGTCGCGCCAGGTGGACTCGTCCGCGTGCTTGGAGGCCAGCACGAACTCGGTCCGCATCCACCCCGGCACCACGGCCAGCGACGCCACGCCGTGCGGCCGCAGCTCCTCCGCCATGGCGAACGCCAGCCGGTTCATGGCCGCCTTGGCCACGTCGTAGAACAGGTTGCCGCGCAGGTAGTTGCCGCGGTCCCAGTACGAGGTGGTGACGATGAGGCCGCGCCCCTGCCGGACGAAGACCGGCGCCGCGATCCGGCTGGCGAGCAGGTGGTTGCGCACGCCGCGGTCGAACATGGCCTCCCACTGGTCCAGCGCCTGCTCCCAGAACGGCGCGCCCATGGACGTGACGCGAAACGCCTCGTGCCCGCCCCAGGCGTTGTTCACCAGCAGGTCCAGCCCGCCGTGCTCCGCCTCCACGCGGGCGAACAGCGCGCGCACGTCGTCCTCGCGCGTGTGGTCGCAGCGCACGGCGATGCCCGTGCCGCCCAGCCGCGTGACCTCGTCCGCCGTGTCGTCGATGCTGCCAGGGAGGGCCTCCATCCCCGAATCGCGCAGGATCGTCTCGTAGCCGGCGGCCGGCGCCGCGCGGGTGCTGCGCCCCGTCACGTATACGGTGGCCCCGGCCGCGCCCAGCTCCAGCGCGATCCCCCGCCCCGCCCCGCGGCTGGCGCCCGTCACCACGGCCACGCGCCCCCGCAGCGGCCCCCCTGCATCCCCGCGCTCCTCGTGCTGCATCATCGCTTTCTCCGGACGGTTGATGGACGTCGGTCGATCCCGCGGGGAAAGCTACTCCGCGGCGCCCATCCCGTCTTGGAAAAATCCGCAGCCCCGGTCCCGGAAGCCGCCGGGGCGATGCCCGCCGGCGCATCATCGGCCGCGGGGCCCGGCGCCGGGTGGCGCCGGGCCCCGCGTTCGCCAGCGGATGTCGCTGGCCCCAACGGGATCGCCTCAGCGAGCGTCCTTCAGCGCCCGCTCCACCCACAGGTCCCATCCGCCCGCCGGCACGGAGCCCGTGAAGCCCTTGCCGTTCACGATGAACGCGGGGGTGCCGTTCAGGCCGATCCGGCCGGCCGCGCGCAGGTCGGCTTGCACCCGGGCAAACAGCCGCTGGCTCTCCACGCACTCCCGGAAGCGCGGCAGGTCGCGCACGGCCGCGCGCTCGGCATAGCGGTCCCACGGCGTCACGCCGATGGAGTCCGGACGGGCGTAGAGCGCGTCGTGGTAGGCCTCGAACGCGCCCTGCTCGGCCGCGCACTCCGAGGCGAGGGCGGCGCGCTCGGCGTAGCGGTGGGTCGCCAGCGGCAGGTGCCGGTACACCACGGCGACCTGCCCGGGATACCGCTGGCGCAGGTCCACGAGCAGGTCACGCGCCTGCTTGCAGAACGGGCACTGGAAGTCGGAGAACTCGATGATGACCACCGGGGCATCGGCGGGGCCCATGCGATTGCCGGTGCGGGCCAGCTCCCGCCAGTTCTCCACCTCGATCACCCCGGGGGCGTCCGCCTGAAAGAACGTTCGCTTGACGGCGGCGGAGCTCACCGCGAGCGCGCAGGCCGCGAGGATCACCGTGAGCGTGTTGGAGGCTGCGTCCTTGATGGTCATATGGGAGCGCGTTCAGGGGCGGCGAGGGAGAACTCCACCACTTGCGGGTGCGGGTCGATGCGCGTGCCGTACAGGGTGCCGCCGGCCGAATCCACCGCCAGGTGCGCAACGGGCGTATCCAGCCGGACCACCCGCTGCAGGCGGCCCTCCCAGTCAAAGACGTGCACCTGGTCCGCGACGTCCGCCGGGACGGACCGGTCGCGCTGCAGCCTTCCCGAATAGAGCGCGTACACGTGCTGCGCCGTCGCCGCCACGTCCAGGTACCCAAAGCGAAAATCCTTGCCGCGCTCCATGTTCAGCCCGTCTTCCGCGGGAGCAAAGTCGGGCTCGAACGGCTGCGGAACCTGGAAGCGGACCCGCGGCACGCCGTTGCGGTCGTACGCCTCCAGCCGCCCCGCGTAGCGCGACGCAAGCACGAACAGGGAGCGCGAGGGGTGGACGGCCATGTCTCCGCCCCAGGCCTGCTGGCGTACGAACGCGCTGCCCCAGCCGCCGGTGCCGGTGGGAGGCGGATCGCCCATGGTCGCGCGGCGGACCCCGTCTGCTCCAAAGCGTACGAAACGTCCCTCGCCGGCAACGAGCATGGGGCTGAGCGCCACCAGCGTGCTGTCGTCCAGCCAGCGCGGCGCCTCCACGATCAGGCCGGGCTGCAGCTTGACCGCCGCGCCGAACGCCTCCGCCGCGCCCGGGGCGCCACGGAGCGTTTCCCCGCGAAGCGGCACCACGCGTTCAAGGCGCGTGTCGAAGACCCACAGCTCGCCGGGATGGCCCGGCCGGCCAAAGACGCTCACGGCGCTAACGAACTCGCCCGGCCCCGATCCCTCCCTGCCCAGCCGGGCCACCAGGGCCCCCGCCGCGTCGAACACGCGAACGGCCTCGGGCGCCCGCGCGTCGATGACGACCGCGAGACCGTCGGGAGTAAGCGCCAGCCCGGTGGGCAGGGCCAGCGAAGCGGTGTCGGTGAGGAGGCGCCCGCGGAGGAGAGGCGGCGGGGAGGCTGCGTTGCCGCAGCCTCCCACGCCGGCTGCCACCGTGAGCGCGACCAGGGCGAGTCCGGCCCGGCTGCCGATCCGCCGGGCGGGCCCGGATCCAGGGATGCGGCTCACGTTTGGCTTTCTCACATCATCCCGGGCAGGGCCCGCCCGACTGGTACCATGCCGGGCTCTCCCGGATGATGGTCCCGCCCAGGTTCAGGTAGCAGGCGCCGCTGCTCCCCGGGCAGCACGTTCCCCCCTCGATCCCCGCCTCGGCCGTCCCCGGCGTCAGCGCGATGGGCGCCGCGCCAGCGACGACCGCCAGCAGGAGCATGTTGAGTCTCCACTTCCGCATCGTTCCCTCCTCGTGCAGGTGGTACGAAAAACCGGTGGCGAGTTTCCACCGGGCAACCTCTCGGCTCCGGCTGCTGCCTGTCCCGATCCTGCCACGCACAAACAATGTTGTAGAGAGCTGCCGGCGTCGTTATACATACATTACCCGCACTAAAAAGAAACTGCAAGAGTTTTGTAAAACGCTACGGCGCAACGGGAGCGCAACACGAATAAACGCCCCG
The DNA here is from genome assembly GCA_035474555.1 of Longimicrobium sp. GTDB lineage: Bacteria > Gemmatimonadota > Gemmatimonadetes > Longimicrobiales > Longimicrobiaceae > Longimicrobium. Next base: position 4,421 of record DATING010000340.1, read on the forward strand.
CCATGCAGCCCGAACGTGGCTGTTTCCGTTGATCCCGCAGCTTACGAGACCGGGAGTCCGGCTCATCGTCCCGATGCACCAGGAGAGCAGAACGTGAAGCAACACTTGTGGCCGATTGGATTCGGCCAACGCGTTTCCGGCCGAGAACCGGCTGCGGACGCCGCCGCTCCGCCGGCCGGACGCACGAAGTTCTCACGGCAGGGCCCCAAACGGCCCCGTCGGCGAGCGGGGCTTTCGCCCGTGCTTGCCGTGCTGCTGGGGGTGGGCGCGGGGTCGTGCGGCGAGGGCGCGCCCGGGGGAGCTTCAGCGCGGCTGGAGCGGGTCTACGCGCTGCGGGCGGACGAAGGCGTGTTCGCGTACGCGCGGATCTCCCCCGACGGGCGGACGCTGGCCTACGCCTCAGAGATCCATCCGGCGGACCAGCCGGGCCGCATCGTCCAGACGGTCACCGTGGCGGACCTGCCGTCGGGGCGGGTGCTCTTTTCCGAGCCCGGCATCGACGCCTACTGGTCCGTGGACGGGCGGCGGATGATCTACCAGAGCTTCGCGGGCTCCGCGCCGGCGGTCCACATCCGCCACCACGACACCGGCGCCATCACCCGGGACGTGGCTCCGCCCGGGCTGGGAGACTACTACAGCTGGGGCGTGCGAGACGGAAAGGACCTGATCCTGACCATCCTGGGCAAGTACTACTACCTGGACGGGGACCGCGCCCTCCCCCCCGCCGCGGTGCAGCCGTGCGCGGGCATCGGCGTCGGCGAGCGCCCCCTGCTCTCCAGGGACGGAAAGCGGATCAGCGTGTTCGTACGGGGCACCCTGGTCGTGCGGAACCTCACGGACTGCGAAGACATCGTGCAGACCGGCATGCCGGGCGCCAAGGCGGATTTCTCGTGGGACGGGCGCTACGTCGCGTTCCACACCCCCAAGAAGGAGGGACGGGGATACACGATCGCGGTGGTGGACCTGGAGGAGCGCACCGTGCGGACGGTGGCGGACCTGGCGGGCTCCAGCCTGTTCCCCAGCTGGACCCGGGACGGCAGGCTCTGCTTTCGCTACGACGGTCCCGATTATCGCGGCTTCATGATGGCGAGCGGGGTGCTGGAGCTGCCCCCTCGGCCCCTGGCGGCGTCCGGGGTCCAGTTGCCGGACCGTCGCGCGTGGTCCGACGTGTTCCCCGAGACCCCGCGGCCCGGCCATCGGCTGAACCTGGTGATGGTGTGGGGAACGTGGAGCGCGCACAGCCCGGCCGCGCTGGCCGACCTGCAGCGTGCCCGTGCGTACTTTGGCCGGAACGCGCACGACGTGGGCGTGCTGACCGCCACCGACCCCGGCAGCCGGGAGGAAGACGTCGCGCGGCTGCTTCGCAGGCACGCCATCCAGCTGCCCCGCATTCCCCTCGCGCCGCGGAACCTGCTGTTCACCGAGGCGCACAACCAGGTGCCGGCGACGCTGCTGTTCGTGGACGGGCAGCTGGTCGACCGCCGGCTGGGGGCGCAGACCTTCGACCAGCTGCGGGAGTGGGTCGCCGCCCAGGAGAGGCGCGGGACGCCCGTCTCCGCGCAGGCGTCACGGCAGGGGGAACGGCGGTCCGGCGCCTGACGCGGGGGGCATGAACCCGCGGCCCCGGTCCCGGAAGTCGCCGGGGGGCAGGCCCGCCAGCGCCTGGAACTCGTTGACGAGGTGCGACTGGTCGTAGAAGCCGCAGTCGTAGGCGATGTCCGTCCAGGCACGGCCCGGCTCCCGCTGCAGCACGTCCACCGTGGCGCGGAACCGGGCCAGCCGGCAGACGGCCTTGGGCGAGAGGCCCACGTGGCGATGGAAGACCTGCTCCAGCCGCCGCTCCCCCACGCCGATCGCCGCCGCCAGCGCGCGGACGCGGATCCGGCCGCCGGCGCGCTCGATCATCCGCACGGCTTCCGTGGCGGCCGCGTCGGACCGCGCGTCGCGGGCGGCGAGCCGTTCGCGCAGCACGGATTCCAGCACGGCGGCGCGGGCGGGCCCGGGGGGCGCGGCGGCCAGCCGGTCCAGCGCGTCCGCCGCGTGCGGGCCCCAGAGCGCGTCCAGCGGCACGTCCTGTCCCGCCAGCTCCGCCGCGGGAACGCCGAGCAGCGCGGCCATCCCGCCGGGGCGCAGCGTGGCCGTGACGTGCTCCACCCGGCCGGCCATGTGGATGAGGGACGGCTCGCACCGCGCGCCCACCGCCACGGCCGCCGCTCCCTCGCTGCCGGGCACCGCCGGCGGATCGCCCAGGTTGAAGATCAGGTGCACGCCGCCGTCCGGGAGCACCCGTTCCGTGACGGGATGCGCCGGGTCCACCCACTCGTGCCCGAAGTGGATGCGGTCCACGAACGCGCGCAGCGGCGGCGCCGGTCGCAGCGACGCGTACACGCCGCCCCGTGCCTCCGGCGGCTGCCAGAACAGCGCGTCGCCGCCCGTGTTGAGGTACATCCGTTCCACGTCGGATCGCATGGGCCCCGTGTCCAGCTGGTTCATCCTCGCTGAATAGAAGGTCAGGACGGTCCCGCCGGCCTGGCCGCCCCCGCGCGACGCCCCCTCCGCTCGCTGAGGCTCGCACCTCCCCCAAAAACCCCTGGGGGAGGTTGAACGGATTCGTGCTCCGGGTGATCGGCGCTTCGTCCTGCCGGGTTACGCGTACCGCCGAATGGCGCAGTCGCCGTCGCGTCGATTCAGGACGGGTGAAAGCTACACCATCCCTGCCCGGACGGAAGCACCCGCGCGCACCTTCGACGGACGACGGCAGACGACGGGGGACGGCGGCGGATGCGGATCGCGCGACAGGACGTGGAACATCCGCCTGCCGTCGCCCGTACGTCGCATCGTCCCCGGCCGCGGGCCCCTCCGTCATCACGCGCTCCCGTCGTTCTCATGCCGCGCCCCCTCCGCATCGCCGCCATGTCCATCCTCCCCCTGCTGCTGTCCTCCGCCTGCGCTGCGCAGAGTCCCGCATCGCCGGAGATCGAGGCGCGCATCCGCCGGGTGGAGAACGGGCTGCTGACGTACCACGTGGTCCGCGGCGAGACGCCCGGCCGGCCCATCGAGGAGCGGATGCGCTACCATCGCGTGCCGGGGGTGAGCGTGGCCGTCATCAACGACGGGCGCATCGAGTGGGCGCGCGGCTGGGGCGAGGCCGAAGCGGGGAGCGGCATCCCGGTGGACACGGCGACGCTCTTTCAGGCCGCCTCCATCAGCAAGCCGGTGGCGGCCGTCGCGGCGCTGCGGCTGGTGCAGGAAG
>DATING010000341.1:0-2754 GCA_035474555.1 Longimicrobium sp.
TCGCGGAGAGGGGGAGACCTGCGGTCCCGGCGGGAGCTTGCCCACGCGCCAATGGGCTCGTGGAAGTCTACACCCTCTCCCACGCAGTTTGTGGGAGAGGGTGGACGAGCCTAAGCGAGGCCGGGTGAGGGCCACCGGCGGCCCGCGCTCCATCCCCCGTAAATCCGCGGGAAAACCTGCCCCAACACTCACGCACTCACGCACTTCCGCACTCACGCACTTCCCGTACGGGCTTGCGGCGGCGCACCCCGGGCGTCTATTCTACCCGGCTCGCGCGCACTCCAAACCCGGTCCGTCCTGAGAATGTCCGACCCGTTTCCGAGCGGTGGTCCCATGCTGCTGGCCGGCACGGCCAACCGCCCGCTCGCCGAGGAGATCGCCAGCTACCTGCAGTGGCCGCTGGGCGAGGTGACCATCAAGAAGTTCGCGGACGGCGAGCTGTTCGTCCGCATCGACGAGAACGTCCGCGGCCGCGACCTGTTCATCATCCAGAGCACCACGCCGCCGGGTGACAACATCATGGAGCTGCTGCTCCTGATCGATGCCGCCCACCGCGCGTCGGCCGCCCGCATCAACGCCGTCATCCCCTACTTCGGCTACGCGCGCCAGGACCGCAAGGACCAGCCGCGGGTGGCCATCGGCGCCAAGCTCATGGCCAACATGGTGGCCACGGCCGGGGCAGACCGGGTGCTGTCGGTGGACTTTCACCAGCACCAGATCCAGGGCTTCTTCGACATCCCCGTGGACCACCTGTACGCCGCGCCGGTCTTTACGCGCTACTTTCGCGAAAAGCACCTGGACAACCTGGTCGTCATCTCGCCGGACGTGGGATCGGCCAAGATGGCGCGCGGGTTCGCCAAGCGGCTGGACGCCACCATGGGCATCATCGACAAGCGCCGCCCCGCCGCCAACGTGAGCGAGGTGATGAACGTCATCGGCGAGGTGGAGGGCAAGGACTGCCTTCTTTCCGACGACATGATCGACACGGCCGGCACCATGGCCGAGGCGGCACGGGCGCTCAAGGAGCGCGGCGCCAACGACATCTACGCGTGCGCCACGCACGCGCTGCTCTCCGGGCCGGCCGTGGAGCGGCTGAGCAACGCGCCGTTCAAGGAGATCGTGGTCACCAACACGGTCCCCGTCCCGGAGGAAAAGCGCTTTCCGCAGCTCACCGTCCTGTCGGTGGACGAACTGCTGGGGCGCGCAATTCGCTACACGCACAGCAACGAGTCGGTGAGCTCGCTGTTCGAGTAGCCAACGTTTTTTCATCAGAGGGCAGGGCGGGGGATGCGACCGGATGGTCGCGGCCGCCGCCCGCCGTGATCCAGGAGGTTTTCGGATGGCAACCAAGTCCAAGCTCGGAGCCGCGCCCCGCCACGACGGCGGCAAGGGCGTCGCCCGCAAGCTGCGCAGCACCGGCCGCGTGCCCGCCGTGCTGTACGGCCATGGCGACAAGCCGCGCTCCCTGTCCGTGAACGCCCACGAGCTGGGGCTGCTCGTCGGCTCCATCAACGTGCAGAACTCCATCGTCACCCTGGACATCGACGGCGAAGGCTCCCAGGACGTGCTCCTGCGCGAGGTGCAGATGCACCCGTACAAGCCCGAGGCCCTGCACGTGGACTTCTTCCACGTGAACGCCCGCGAGACGCTGCACGTGAAGATCCCCGTGCGCCTGCACGGCACCCCGGTGGGCGTGCACACGGACGGCGGCGTGCTGGACCAGGTGCTGCACGAGCTCGAGGTGGAGTGCCTGCCGGGCAACATCCCGGACTCGGTGGAGATCGACATCTCCAACCTGGTGCTGGGCGAGTCCGTCCGCGTGAGCGACGTGCCGGCGGTCGAGGGCGTCAAGTTCCTGCAGGACGGCGAGCTGCCCATCGCCAGCATCGTCGCGTCGCGCGCGGCCATCTCCGAGGCCGACGAGGCACCCGCGGAGCCCGAGGTTCTCAAGGCCCGCAAGGACGACGAGGGGTGACCCATTGCGGGAATGCTGGAGCGCCTTCGGGCGCTCCTTTCCGCGCGCGGGGAGGATGACGTGGCCGGGGCCAAGGTGATCGTGGGGCTGGGCAACCCCGGCCGCGAGTACGAGAACACGCGCCACAACGCAGGCTGGTGGCTGCTCGACGAGCTGGCCCGCGGCTGGGGCGTCCCCAAGTTCCGCGTGGAAAAGACGCAGGCCAACGCCACCACGCGCGTGGAGCCGTTCCAGGTACGGCTCATCAAGCCGCTCACGTACATGAACCGCAGCGGCGGCGTGCTGGTGCCGCTCAAGCGGATGAACGCGCTGGATCTGACCAAGGACCTGCTCGTCATCGTGGACGACGTGGCGCTGGACCCCGGCCGGGTGCGCTTTCGCCCGTCGGGGAGCGCGGGGGGGCACAACGGGCTCAAGTCCATCGAGCAGACGCTGGGCACGAAGGACTACCCGCGCCTGCGGCTGGGGGTGGGCCAGAAGCCGGAGGGGATGGATCTGGCCGCCTGGGTGCTGGGCGGGATGCCCAAGTCCGACCGCAAGCTGCTGGAGGAGCGCTTTCCCGACCTCGTCCGCGGGGTGGAGATCTGGATGCGCGACGGCATCGAGGCCGCCATGGATGCGTGCAACAACTAGTGCGAAAGTGGGGGAGTGCGAGAGTGCGAAAGTAGCCGCGGCGCGCGACCGAACGATCTCGTCTTCGTCCTTCCGAAGGGCCGGCTCCAGCATGTGGAGCCGGCCCCTCGGCTTTGCGGGCAGATATTTCGGCCGGCGCCCTGCCG
>DATING010000342.1:0-6233 GCA_035474555.1 Longimicrobium sp.
AGCCGGACCGAGGATAGGTATCTGGGTTGTCGTCATCGCAACCAGAGCAGGAATGGCAGAGTAGCGCTTCGCTCGTAGGCCTGATGGACGAAACTGAAGAATACAATTCCATAGGTTCCGTTGCTCACCCTGGCAGTTCCACTCCAGCTTTCGCAGACTTGGCGGGAATGATCTCAAATTTCGAATCCACGCCTCAGACAGGTTGGGGCGAACATCTTCGAAGAATCGCCGATTCTGGCGAATGAACGACTTCTTCCACTTGGGAAATTCGGGAACTTCAGACCGTGCGTAGCTGGGGAGTGCCGCGAGCAAATCCCCAGTTGGAGGAGTCGGCCCGAATTGCTGTAGAGCTATGCGCAACATTTCATATGGCGTTGCTTCCTCAAAGCTATAGGTCGCCTCCAACTCGTCACCCCAAATCGGAAACGAGGGTAGCGAAGTCTCCTCAGGAAGCAGTCTCAGAAACTCATTCCAGTGATCAATGCAAGCAATTTGCTGGGACGTTAACTTTGACTCTTCCTTTTCTCTCACTGAGAGATCTTCTGCTGACAAGACCGTCTTCATCAAGTCGACAGGTGCATCACGCGTTCCCACTGGAAAAGGGCTTCGAATAAAGGGTGTTAGACTCGCAGCTATAAAGAAACGTTCTCTGTGGTGAGGGAAGCCAAAATGATGCGGAGAGAGCAACCCGCTTCCGCCCTGCGCGACGTGCTCAGTACCTCTCACATGGTAGTCTAGTTTCTCCAATTCCTCACGAACGATAGACCAAGTACGTCCCTCATCGTGCCGCGCAAAATTTCCTACGTTCTCTAGAAGGACATATTCTGGGCGATGCACTCGGAGGATCTCAAGGATCTCGTGAAAGAGCGTCCCGCGCGTTGCGTCTTGAAGCCCGTGCTGGAACCCAGATTTCGAAAATGGCTGGCACGGAAAGCCGGCACACAAAATATCGTGTGCAGGAACTAAGTGCTTGTTGTCGCGGATATCCCCCACCAGCGGACCTGCTAACTCTGGAAGATTTTCCCCGTAGAGCTCACGAAGTTCTTCATTGAGTTCTGAGGCGAATACACATTCGTGGCCTAGGCCCGCCAAAGCTCGGTGGAATGCTCCAGTACCGGCAAAAAGGTCGACGAATCGCATGAGCAGGCCTACACCAGTGGGGACACGCTAGGGGCACCAAAACACAAAAACAAGAATGATACTTGCCTACCCCCAGCCTCGTCAACCAGTGTTCCTGACACCCAGCATACTACATGAGTGGAAACACAACGCCTCCTTCGTACTCCGGGTTTCGTCCGGTTTCTGAAGCGGCCTCTCGGAGCAAGAGCAAGCTGCGACGGACTGACACCAAGCCCGAGCTTCTTCTTCGGCGCAAACTTTGGTCGGAGGGTCTGCGTTATCGTAAAAACTTCAACAAACTTCCTGGGAAACCTGATATCATATTTCCCAAACAGAAAATTGCCGTCTTTTGTGACGGTGACTTTTGGCATGGGCGGAATTGGACAATACGGCGCGCAAAGCTTGCAGCAGGTGCTAACGCGGCGTACTGGGTAGCAAAAATAGAGTCGAATATTGCCCGCGATGTTCGTGTGAACCACCAGTTGCAGGAACTTGGATGGACCGTGCTCAGATTCTGGGAGGGAGACCTGATCTCTGATATCTCTTCAGCAGTTTCCGCGATAAAACGACATCTCGGCAACTTGCCGTCGTAGAGATAGAGAGAGTATGTGTGTGTGTCTACGATTCTCATCCTCTTGCGTGTCTTTGGCTAGAGCGCTCCTAACCGTCGGTCAGTTACAAGCATCTGTAATTCAGCGAAATCTGCGTCGATCTCCCGCACCTTCGACTCGGCTCCCCATGTACCAAACCGCTCCAACACCAGCTGCACGCGCAGCCAGTCCTCCTTCCGTTCAGCAGCCCGCCCCAGGTGGCGCAGCACGTCGCTGGCGACGGGGGCGGCTTCGGGGGCGTCCAGCAGCGCCCAGGCCTCGGCCCAGCTGGGCTCGTAGGTGGCGGGGTCGCCCAGGGCGGCGGCGGCGTGGGCGAGCAGGGCGTGGCACAGGGCCCGCCGCGCCGGGTCCGTGAACAGGCCCAGCTGCCGGCGCAGCATGGGGACGGCCCGCGCATGGTGGCCGCGCGCCACCAGCAGCTGCGCCACGTCGTGCTGCAGCTCGGGCAGGCGGGGGTGCGCGCGCCCGTAGGCACGCTGGGCCAGGCGCGCGTACCCCTCCGCCGCGTCCAGCTCGCCCGCGGCCAGGCTGGTGCGCAGCAGCCCGTGCAGCGCCGCCGCCCGCACGCCGCGATGGCCCTGCCGGCGCGACAGCCGCGCCGCCTGCTGAAAGTACCGGGGCGCCAGCGCCGCGCGCCCCGTGTTCACGTACACCTCCCCCAGCAGCACGTACGCGCTCCCGTAGCTCTCCCAGTCTCCCGCGCGCCGCGCCAGCCCGATGGCCCGGCGCAGCCACGTCTCCGCGCGCCGGTAGCGGCCCCACTCCACCGTCAGCCGGCCCACGGCCAGCGCCGGGATGGGCGCGTTGGGCTGCGCGAACGCCGCGGCCTGGGCAAACGCCACGGCCGTCCCCATCCGGCCCTGCTCGCGCGCCCACCGCGACACGTCCATGCACACCAGCGAGATGATCTCGGGATTGGCCTGCGCCGGGTGCGACACCACCGTCGCCAGCGTGGCCAGCGACAGGCCCAGCGCGGGGTCCACCCCCGCCGCGTGCATCCCCGCCCGCCGGTCCGCCTCGGCACCGCGCGAAAAGAGCACCGCGCGCCGTTCGGCCGGGGTGGATGACCACAGAATCACGTCGCGGACGGCGGTCCACAGCACCAGGGCCAGGTCGCTCCCGAACTCCTCCAGGATGTAGCTCCCCTCCAGCACCTCCCCTGGCTCGTGGGTGATTGCGGGCGGCAGGCACCAGCGGCGCGAGATCCTGCGCCGCGGCCCTCGTTTGCGCGGTTCGTCCCCACGCTCTCCCTGCGTCGCCATTCGCCCGCTCCCCTATGCCGAAATCGCGTGCTGCCGCCCCAAATGTTACGGCTTGTACGCGAACGTGCGGCGGGCATCCCCAGACAGAAAAGTCATCCGCAACGGCGGATTAGGTGGGTGTGCTAAAAAAACGTCCCGGGTCACCCCACGAGCACGCCGCCCGCGGCCGCGCCCGCTCCCCTGCCGCGCCCCCGTATCTCGCTGGCACACGAGCGATTTGCGCCAGGATGGGAGCGCGCGGGAAGAGCGACGTGGGCGCCGCACAGGTTCCGCTCTGGATGCGCCATCGATACAAGCGGTGGCGTAGTTGGCACGAAATTGGTCGATTAGCCCCGTTGAGTGGCGGAATGGGTATGGATAAGTTTACAATGGTTCCAGGGCGGCCGTACCCGACGGCGCCCCTTCTATTCACCACCAGTTCACAGGATGGACAGCAATGAAGACGATTCGCAAAGCCCTCGGCGCCGGCGCGGTAGCCGTGCTTCTCGCTGCATGTGGCGGGTCGCCCACGGGCGCGGCGGCTGAAGCTACTGGACCGAGCCACAACGACGGGGGCTTCGGAATGGGATCGGGGAATCGGGAGGCGCCCGCGGATTCAACCGGCGGGGAGACCAATTCGTCGGCCGATACGACCCAGCGGGGAGGCTTTACGATGGGTTCCGGCGGCTGATCGCTAGATCCGGCCCAGTCGTTCGGGGCCGGACTGGCGGCGGCGCTTCCACGTGGGGCCGCGCCAAGCAGGTAGGTGCGCGGCCACCTCGGCAGTCAGTTCCAGGATGCGAGCAAGATGCTCAGCGTCCTCAACGCTCGCGTATTCAGCGGCTCTACGGGTTCGCACCGCGTCCAGTACGGAGCGAGCGACGTCACCGGCCGCCATTTCGGAACGCGCATCTGCGAGTTCCAGGCTGCGCCGGGCATACTGTTCGGCCTGCTCCCAGATTCTTAGCAGGTGTGCTCCGCAGGCGAGGTTCGCGAACGCCGGGGCTGCGTGCAGATCGAAGAGGCCGACCAAGCGCAACGCGTTCTCGGCGGCCACATGAAATGCAGCGGCGTCACCGGATCCGGCAGCAGCCCGCGCGAGGGTGCTCCAGCCGATCACCTGGTCCGCGGGAGGAATCGGAGCGCGCATCACCGCTCTCAGGACGGGTACCGCATCGGAGAACAATCCCATGCGGACGAGCACGAAGGCGAGGTCGTGTGCCAGCGCGGGAAACCGCGCGTGATGCCGGGGATACCACTTCACGGCTCGCTGCGCGTACGTGAGGGCTTCGGCCAGGGCTCCCTCCTCGGCAGCCAGAGCGAGAAGATCGTGTTGTGTTTGAGCCGCGAGCCACTTCTCACCGGAAAGGCTCACGGCCGCCCGTGCCGCGGTAGAGTAGTGCGCCCGTGCCGCATCCCAATCGCCAAGCGCCTTTTTGACGTGCCCCTTCCCCACGTGGCCGCGGACGTATGCCCGCCAGTTGCGGGAGTGGCGGGCCAGGGTGATGGCGCGCTCATAGTACAGCTCCGCGCGGGCCACCTCGCCGAACAGGCGGTTCATCCGCCCCGCGGCCAGCGCCCGTCGCGCGCTCGCCGGCACCAGGGCCGCGGCCGCCTCGGCGCACTGGATGGCCGGCTCCGACAGCGCGCGCGAGGCCGCCCAGTCCCCCACCCGCAGCAATGCGTCCGAGGCGGCGCGCGGCTCCTCGTAGCCGCCGGCGAACCGCGCCAGGATCTCGATCTCGTCGCGCAGCTCGGGAACGGATTCCGCCGCCGCGCGGAACCGGTCCGGGATGCCGTCGTGGCCGTCCGGCGGGGGGGGCGCCTCGTCGCCGGGGGCGCACGCCTTCCACACGGAATACCACAGCGCCCACGCGAAGTCGTCGCCCAATCCCTTGAGGGGCGGCAACATCGCCAGCGACGCGCGCGTGTCGGGCGGCTGGGTGATCAGCCGCGGATGTACGCCTTTTACTCGTGTCATGCGGAACGTCGGCGAAATCAAAATGCCACAAGTGCACACGCAAACAATAGGAGCACAATCCCTTATACGCCATAGTCTACCCGGCGGATGCCCCCTCGGGCCGTCCGCGGCCGGTCCCGACCCGCCGGTTCGCATCTTGCGACTCCGCGCGGTTCTACAGGCCGGCACACCCCGCCGGCGCCGTGAGCGAAGTTTCGCGCGACAGGGGCACATGGCTCAGGGACTGGAAGGGCTGCTCACCGGCCACACGCTGGTAAAGCGATACCACATCGAGGACGTCTGCGGCCGGGGCGGCTTCGCGGTGGTGTACCGCGCAACGGATACCCGCCTGGGGCGGCCCGTGGCCGTAAAGGTCATCACCCTCACGGCCGAGGACCCGGAGCAGCGCGAGGTGCTGCGCCAGCGCCTGCACCGCGAGGCGCGCGCCGCGGCCAGCCTGCCGCACCACCCCAACCTGGTGACGGTGCACGACGTGGGCACCGACCCGGAGCTGGGGCTGGACTTTCTGGTGATGGAGCTGCTGCAGGGCGAAAACCTGTCGCAGCTGCTGCAGGCCGGGCGCCCCACCACCGCGCGGGCCATGCGCATCCTGCGCGACGCGGCGGAAGGGTTGGCCATCGGCCACCGGGCGGGGCTGGTGCACCGCGACGTCAAGCCGGCCAACATCTTCCTGGCCAAGGCCCACAACGACGACCCGGACGCGTTTCGCGTGTGCCTGCTGGACTATGGCATCGCCATGGCCATCGAGGACGACCAGACGGTCACGCGCGGCATGGGCGCCAACCCGCTCTCGCCCGCGTTCGCGTCGCCGGAGCAGCTGGCCGGGAGCCGCGACCTGTCGCCGGCCACGGACGTGTTCAGCCTGGGCGTGGTGGCGTACCAGCTGCTCACGGGCGAGCGCCCCTTTGTCACCGAGCCGGGGCAGGCGCCCACCGGATGGACCGTCCGCACGCCCCTCCGCGAGCTCAATCCCGAGGTGCCGACGGCCGTGGAAGCGGTGGTGATGCGGGCCATGTCCGTGAATCCGCACGACCGCTATCCCGACGCCGATGCCTTTGCCGAGGCGCTGGACGGGGCCGAGGACGTCACGCAGGGGATCGCCGCCCGGGCGCACAACCCCGGCATGGGCGCCGTGATCCCGCTGGAGGAGGTGGAGGACGACAGCACGATGATCGCCCCGGCGCCGCCCGTGGTCCGCGCGGCCCCGGCTGCTGCCGCCGCCGCGCCCGATGTCGCCGCGCATCGTCCCGTGCCGCCCCTGCGCCCCCCGGCGCACGACAA
>DATING010000343.1:0-2691 GCA_035474555.1 Longimicrobium sp.
AGTTCAGCGCCAGGTTCAGGCTGCTGCGGGGCTGTCCGCGCTCCAGCCGCCCGCGCTCCACCCGGCCGAACAGCACCTCGCCCAGCCCCGCGAGCTGCGTCGGGGTGATGATGGAATCCGTCAGCACCTCCGTCTCCGTCAGGTTGCCGCCGCCCGTAAAGCGCAGGATCCCCGTGCCCACCTGCCGCTGGTAGTTGAGCACCACGTCCACGCCCGTGGTGCGCGTGTCGATGGCGTTGGTAAAGAAGCGGCCGCCCGTGACCCCGGCGAACCCCGCGTTCGCGAACAGCTGGCGGATGGCCGTGCCCGTGAAGTTCTCCGAGAACACGATGCGGTCCTCGATGTCGATGCGGTACGCGTCCACGGTGAGCGAGAAGTCGCGCCGCGGCTGCCACGCGATCCCCGCGCTGTAGTTCACGGACTCTTCCGGGCGCAGGGGCGTGGCGCCCAGCACCACGGCTTCCGGGCTTTCCGCGGGAAAGGTGCGCACGTCCACGGGCGTGTTGACGCCGTTGATCACCAGGAAGTTGGTGGCCGTGGACGAGAAGTAGCTCTGCCCCAGCGACGGCGCGCGGAATCCCGTGCCCACGGCGCCGCGGATGGCGAAGCCCGGCACGGGCTCCAGGCGGGCGGCCAGCTTGCCGTCCCGCGTGCTGCCGAAGTCGCTGTAGTCCTCCACGCGGCCGGCCACGTTCAGCAGCAGGCCGCGCACGGGGGTCAATTCCACGTCCACGTACGCCGCGCGGCTGTCGCGCGACACGTCCTTGGCGTCCGCCGGGCGAAAGCCGGGGAACACCTGCGCGCCCACGGCGGCCAGCTGCCCGGCGGTGGGCCCGTCCAGCACCGTCACGCCACCGTTGACGTACGACGCCTCCTCGCCCGCCTCGATGCCGTAACCGTCGCGGCGGTACTCGGCGCCGAACGCCACGTTCACCGTCTCCGGCAGCCCCACTCCAAAGGCGCGCGACAGGTCCAGGTTGGCCGTGGTCTGGTCGAACTTGAGCGTGCCGGCGTAGAACTCCGTGGGGCTGGCGTTGCCCATCGACACGTTGTTGCTGTTCAGCACGTCGAACCGGAAGTCGTTGCGGCCGTACACGCCGGACAGGTCGTAGCGGAACCCCGCCACGCTGCCGCGCACGCCCGCCGTGCCGGATCCGTCGTCGATCTCCGTGGCGATCAGCGGCAGGTAGCCGTCCGGGTGGATGGAGCGCACCGTGCGGGCGTCGTTGGCGCGGCGAAAGAAGCCGGCCGCCTCGCCGTCGCGGTGCGAGATGCCGCCGAACGCGTACGCCTCCGCCCACGGGGCCAGGGGGAGCGCCGCGTTCAGAAAGGCGCCCGCGTCGCGCGAGTCGCTGTCCCCCTGGCGATGGTTGATGAGGGCGCGGTTTCCGTTGCGCGGGTCGTTGGCGAAGTACTGCTGGCGCGTGTCGGGCAGCGAGCGATTGGTGTTCTCGCGGTCGCGGAACTCGGCGCTCAGCGTCACGTAGCCCGTTTCGCCGATGTCGATGCCCCCCGTGCCGGCCACCTGAAGCACGCGCCCGTCGCCCTCCGTCGTCTGCCCGGCGCTGGCCAGGGCCTCGCGGCGGCCGCCCGTCTTGAGGACGATGTTCACCACGCCGGCGATGGCGTCGCTGCCGTACTGGGCCGCGGCGCCGTCGCGCAGGATCTCGATGCGCTCGATGGCCGACGCGGGGATGGCGTTCAGGTCCACCGCCGTGGATCCGCGGCCCACCGTGCCGTTGACGTTCACGAGCGCGCTGTTGTGGCGGCGCTTGCCGTTCACCAGCACCAGCACCTGGTCGGGCGCCAGGCCGCGCAGGGTGGCCGGGCGCACGTGGTCCGTGCCGTCCGCCACCGTGGCGCGGGGAAAGTTCACGGACGGGGCCAGGCGCTGGATGATCTGCGCCGTCTCCGTCAGCCCGGTCGCCTGGATGTCCGCCGCCGTGAGCACGTCCACGGGCACGGGCGCGTCCGTGGCCGTGCGGTCCGGGCGCCGCGTGCCCACGGCCACGACGGTCTCCAGCAGGGCGGCGGATTCCACCAGCAGCACGTTGCGGGTCACCGTGGCGCCCGCCGCCAGCGTCACCTGCTCGCGCACGGCCGTGTAGCCCACGCGCGAGATCACCAGCTCGTAGCTCCCGGGCGGCGCGACCAGGGTGTAGCTGCCGTCCTCGCGCGTGGCCGAGGCCGGGCCGCCGGCCAGGCGCACGACGGCGCCCCCGAGCGGCGTGTTGTCGCCCGCATCGGCCACGCGGCCGGTGAGGGTGCCGTTCTGCGCGGCCAGCCCGGGCGCGAAGACGGCGCCCAGGAGGAGCGCCGCGGCGCAAAACACGCGGCGCAGGGTGCGGTGGAACGCCGCCGACGAGGTGTCTGCGTACATGGGAGGGAGGGTGCGATCAGGTGGGCCGCCCGCTTGCGGAGGCCGCGGGGGACGCGGCGCGGATGGATGCTGCCCGGAGCTGAAACGTTCGGTAATGATGAACAGATAGACCCTGCGCTGGGGCGGCGCAAGAACTTTGTTCAAACTTCCGTCACAGGACGCGCGCGGGCGGGAGAGCCGCTCGCTGCCGCCGCGTTCAGGCGGATTTGTGGGTCCTTCGCCTGCCCGCGGTGTCATACCGTTTCCCACGGTTCCGTGTGCACTCGGCCATCGTCTTTCACGCAGAGCCGCGGAGGAGAAAAGAGAGCCGC
>DATING010000344.1:0-1607 GCA_035474555.1 Longimicrobium sp.
GCGCGCGTGGGCAGGATTTCGTCACGGCGCAGTTCTCCCCCTCCTGCCCGCGAAGCGGGGGGGGGTCGGGGGGGAGAACGGCGGTCCGGCGCGCGGCGGGCGGTGGCCCTCACCCGGCCTCGCTTAGGCTCGTCCACCCTCTCCCACAAACTGCGTGGGAGAGGGTATAGACTTCGACGAGCTGATCCGCGCGTGGGCAGGATTTCGTCACGGCGCAGTTCTCCCCCTCCTGCCCGCGAAGCGGGGGAGGGGGTCGGGGGGAGGGGGCTCCCCGCCCGTGCACGGCGTCCGCGGCCCGGCGTCATCTTCGCCTGGGGCGAGCGCCGCGCCGAACCCAAACGGGCGCAACCGCTTGCGCGCACCGATGGATCTCCCGCGCACGACGCGGGGCCGGCGTCCACGCACGGAGGCCGGCCCCTTGATTTCCGCCCGCTTCGTCCGGGTCTCCGGTACGGGCACGGTTTTACGGATCGCGATCGGGTGGATGATGTGCCGCCACCGGCATCCGCCTCCGCAGCCACGATCATGCCCCTTCGAAAAAACGCGGATGGCCGTCCTCGCGCCGGCATCAAGCGCTCTGCCAAGGATCTCTGGCTCCCTGCCGCTCGCCGTCCGATCCGCGTCCGGCCGTCGCGATTACGACCATCCACCCTGGCGACCTTCTCCACCTCGTACGTGTGGGAGCGATGCGCCGCGACGGCGGGTCGCGGATCGGACGGGGATCGCAAGGGCCAGAGATCCCGGGTACATCGGCTGCTGCCGGCGGGGGGGGCGGCATCCGCATTTTCTCGAAAGCAGGATGGCGGCCGCACGGGACGGAACGCCGCCGGGGCACCGCATCCACCTGATCGCGATCCGTAGAAGCTCGTGCGAGACGGTGGCGTCAGGTCCGGCGGATCACGGCACCCAGCGGGGGAGCCAGTCCGCGCCGGGAGCGCTCGTCAGGCGGCGGGGGCGGCTGCCGTCGGCGCGGGCCAGGTAGAGCTCCGCGTCGCCATCGTGCTCCCAGCTGAAGGCGAGCCAGCGGCCGTCCGGCGACCACGCGGGATGCTCCTGCGCGCCCGCCGCCAGCGCCGCGTCCGGGGGCGGGATGTCCACGGGCGCGCCGCCCTCCAGGCTCGCCACGCGCACGCGCGCCCGGCCGCCGCGCGCCTGCTCCACGTACGCGATCCACCGCCCGTCCGGCGACCACGCGGGCGCGGATTGCAGCACGCCCGCGTCCCCCGGCGTCCCCGTCAGCGCGCGCAGCCCCGTGCCGTCCGCGTTGACGACGTAGACGCGGTCCTCGCCCTCGCGGTCGCTGAGGAACGCGATCCGCCGCCCGTCCGGCGACCAGCGCGCGCCCCAGTCGTCGCGGCGGTAGGCCGTCAGCCGCCGCACGCCGCGGCCATCCGCCCCCATCACGTACAGCTCCGCGTCGCCGTCGCGGCTGGAGGTAAAGGCGATGGAGCGGCCGTCGGGCGAGACGGCCGGCTCGAAGTTGCCCTCGCGGTCGTCCGTCAGCCGGCGCACGCGGCCCCCGTCGCGGTCCATGCGGTACAGGTCGCTGAAGCCGTGGCTGCTGGCCTCGAACACGAGCCACGCCCCGTCCGGCGACCAGCTCGGGT
>DATING010000345.1:0-4987 GCA_035474555.1 Longimicrobium sp.
GGAGCACGCCTGCTCTACCTGTACGTTCAGATTCGCGGGGTGATCTACTTCGTCGCGGTATTCGGCAAGACCGGACAGGAAGACCTGACCCGCGCCGACTATCGTGTCCTGGCTGAGCTCGTGAAGCGCTTGAAGGAGGAGAGATGAGGAACGAAGAAGAGCATAGCGAACTGGGCAAGCGCATCATCGAAAGCCTGGAGGAGGCAATCCGGCATGCGCGAGGCGAAGACACGGGCGCGCGGGTCACGTATGGGACGGCGCCGGTGACGGCCCGCAAGGCACGCCTGGAGATGCCGCCCTACTATCCACCGCATCTCGTCCGCGACATTCGCCACAAGCTCGCCGTCTCGCAGGCGATCTTCGCGCAGATGCTGGGCGTCAGCGCCAGCACCGTCCGCGCGTGGGAGCAGGGCAAGCGCGAGGCGGAGGGCCCCGTGGGCCGGCTGCTGCAGATCGCGGAGATGTATCCGGACGTGCTGAAGGACGTCTGCGGCGAGATGATTCCCGCCACGCCCGGCGCGCCCCGGCCTCCGCACGCCGTCCGGGCCCCCGCGGCGGGCGAGGAACGGCTCGCGGCGGACAGCGACTCGCTGGACTGAGTTAAGGGATTGCCTTGGACTCCTGTGCAGACCTCGCCGGAGTGAGCACCGGTCAAGACCGCAGGACTGGTACAAGCACGCCCATGTGCTTACCAAAGGAGGAATCGCATGCGAGCACGCGTGGTCAAGATCGGCAACTCGAGCGGGGTCCGACGCCCGAAGCCGATGCTTGAGCAGAGTGGGAACGGCGACGAGGTGGAGGTGGAGGCGGGAAAGATCGTGATCCGCGCTGTCCGACACCCGCGCGAGGACTGGGATGCCGCATTCGCCGAAATGGCCCGGCGAGGCGACGACACGCTCCTCGATGACGTTCCATCCACCAGCACGTGGGACGAGGAGGAGTGGGAATGGTAGCGGAGCGATTCGACGTGTATCTCGTGCGCCTGGACCGCTGGATAGCGAGATCAAGAAGACCCGTCCCTGCCTGATCGTTTCACCCGATGAGTTGAATCGCCACGTCGCAACGGTGATCGTTGCGCCCATGACCACGAAGGGACGCACGTATCCTACGCGCGTCCCTTGTCTGTTCGAGGGCAAAAAGGGAGAGATCGTGCTCGATCAGCTCCGGACCGTGGACAGGACGCGACTCATCAAGCGATTGGGCCGCGTCGACGCCGGCGTTCAGAAGATGGTCCTGACGAAACTTGCTGCCCTGTTCGCCGCCTGATCGGTCGGGCGCGGACGAGTTGCTCCGACGTGCTCGCAGCGATCGTTGATTCATCCAGCGACTCACCTGCGCCTCCCCCGCCCGCCCCGCGGGACGTCGCCCTACCGCCACACCCTCTGGCCGCCCTCGCTGCCCCACGCGAAATCCGTTAGTTGAAGCGGATCTGCATCCGGCGGAAGTCGAGCGTCATGGACTCGAACTGGCGGATGACGTCCTGGCCCAGGTTGCCGTACACGCGCTCGCTGTCGTCCGTCGTCTTTTCCGCGAACACGCTCACCGTGGGCACCGTCACCGCGCGCCCGCCGATGGTGAGCTCGAGCGGCGAGAACGCGTACGCCCGCACCTCGCGCATCCCCCCCGCCCCGCCCGTCTGCACCGT
Organism: Longimicrobium sp.; assembly: GCA_035474555.1. Classification (GTDB taxonomy): domain Bacteria; phylum Gemmatimonadota; class Gemmatimonadetes; order Longimicrobiales; family Longimicrobiaceae; genus Longimicrobium. The sequence goes on from DATING010000345.1 coordinate 1,646, forward strand.
CGTGGGGGCCCGGCCGGTCTCCACCATCGAGCGGCGCGCCGCGTGGAAGGGCGGATACAGCGACGTCGTCTGCGCGCCCGTGTCGAACGTGAAGTGCAGCCGCTCGCCCGCGTGCTCCGCCGCCACGATGGGCATCAGCCCCCGCATGCACAGGTTCTGCTCATCCCCATCCCCGCCGGCCGCCGTGTCGCCCAGCACCAGCTCGCCGCTGCGCATCACCGTCGTCGCGCCGAACGCGGCGATCACGGGAAAGCCGACGATGCCGCGGATCTGGTAGCCGATCTGCGGAAACGCCAGCGCGCTGTCCGGGAACACGAGGAACACCGCGTTGCGCACCGTCGCGCCGCCAATGCGCAGCTCCGGCGCGATCCCGACGTGCGCGCGCGTCATGGTTCCCGTGCTGGAGCCCACGTTCACCGTCGCGTCCAGCACGCGAAATCCCATCTCCCGCGCCGTGGACTCGATGACGGTGGAGAGGTTGGCGCCCGTGTCCCACACGAAGCCGACCGCCGGCCCGTTCGCCGCCACGGCCACGTTCACCAGCCCCGCCCGGTCGCGCGTCGTGGCGATGCGCACGGGCCCCGGCGTCTCCACCGTCTGCGCGGGCGTGCCGGCCAGCGCGGCCCACAGCCCGCGCACGTTGGCGGCGTTCTCGCGCCCCGTGCTGTCGGTGGATACCTCGCCCGCCAGGCGCGCGTAGACCTCCGCGGCGTCGCCGTAGCGCCCGGTGCGCACGAAGGCGTCGCCCAGCAGCTCGTACGCCGTCTGCCGCCGCCGGTCGTCCGCCGCGGCGGGGGGCGAGGCGAAAAAGCGCTGCAGCTCCGGGATGGCGGCGTCCGGCCGGCTGAACGCCACGTCCGCCGCCGCGCGGTAAAAGTCCAGCGCCCCGCTCCGCTGCCCGCCGTATCCCGCCAGCGCGTCCCGCAGCCCGAAGCAATCGTGCGCCTGGTACAGCTCCGCCAGCCGCGCCTCATCCACGGCGGCCGGCGCGGGCCCCGCGGCCGGCACCCCGCACGCGGCCAGGAGCATGGCTGCGGCGGCAAGGTGAAATCGAGAGATCATCGTGATGCGTGGGATCGGGTGCGAACGGCGGGTGCCTGGAGGCCGGATGAGAAAACGCCCATGTCCGGAATCGTCCGGGCATGGGCGTAAATACGATGGTGAGGTCCGCGAGTTCCCGCGCGCGGCTTCTTCGCGGGATCTTCTAGGCCGCGCAGGCGACCGCGACAGAGCGGCCCAGCGCGCGCAGGCTGGCCTGCAGCTCGGGCTCGATCTCGTGGGGCCGGACGGGCGCCTCGATGATGGCCGGCACGGTGGACGGGATGAGCGCCGCGACCTGCCGGCACGCCCGGATGCCCGCGGCGGACAGCCGCACGTGCCGGCTGTGGGCATCGAGCTCGCTCACGTGCACCTCGGCCAGCCGGTCGCCGAACGCCTGCAGCAGCCGCACGGCCTCGCCCATGGTGGGATCGCACTGCCGCGCGTGCGCCACGTCGAAGCAGAACGAAGCCCGCGGCAGGCGCGCAAAGACGGGGAGCAGCTCCTGCACCGTGCGCCCCACCGGCTTGCGCACGTCCATGTTCTCAATGCACAGCTGCGCGCCGAACCGCCTCCAGGGGCGGGGGTCGTGGATCGTGTCGGGATGCACCACCACCAGCCAGCCAGCCCGCGCCACGGGCAGCAGCGCCGCCGCGATCTCCGGCTCCTGGGCCGCCGTGAACGCGCTGGGCGCGTGCACGGAGATGTGCGGGAACGGGGCGAGGGGAAGGTCGGGGATGGCCTGCAGCAGCGGCCCGAGCTCGTGGACCCGCAGCGCCGACAGCTCCACGGCCCCCGTGCCGCGGTACGCGAGCAGGTCAAAGGCGCCGTGCACGTCGGAGCGGGCCAGTGCCCCCGTGGAGTACCCGATCGTGTCCATCAAAAGACTCCGTACCGGATGGTGAGCTCGCGCAGCGGCGTGTCCGGGTGAAAGAAGATCTCCGTGAGCGCGTCCTGGAAGCGCGTCGCCATGTGCCGCACGGCCTGGTACTCGGGATCGCCGTCGGCGCGCGACGGCGGCAGGTTATCCAAGTGCGCACGCCGCGATGGGTCGTGGAGCACGCCCAGGAACTCGTCGTACGCGCCGAACAGCCTCTCCGCCGCACCCGAAAGTACCCCGAAATGTAACACAACCCCGGCCACGATGTCGAGAGGTGCCATGCGCGCCATTCCGCTCAGATGATGCACCACCTCCCCGGCGTCGTACCAGGGATGCGACCGGGCCCGGGCGCGGAACGCGTAGTCGCACGAGAAGCAGGTCAGCAGCCCCGCCGCGTACAGCAGCTTGCGCGACATGCGGAGCTTGGCGTTGCGCAGCGCCCACCCTTTCGCCGCGCGTACCCGCCGCTTGTGGGCAAAGTCCACGGCCATGGTGCGCCAGTAGCGCGCGACGTCGTTCTGCAGGAAGCGCGGCACCCGGAAGGGCGTGTCGCCGGGGCTCACGATGTCCTCCTCCACGTAGCGCGCGAGGACGTTGCAGACGACGCGGTCGTAGGCGCTGGCGTTGCCCAGGGGCCGCGATTCCAGCAGCAGGAGCAGCCGCTGCGTGGTGTTGTGGTTGGTGTCGTCGTCGCCGCCGATGTTGTGGATGAGGTCGTGGCTGAAGGTCAGGCTGCCGAACGGCCCGCCAGCGCCCGGCCCGTTCAGCTTCTGCTCGCGGATCCGGTTGCCGATGCGCTGGGCCGCCTCCTGGTGGTACGGGTCCGCCGCGCCGTCCACGAGCAGCGTCCAGTCCACGTCGCTCCCTTTCGTGAGCTCGCACCGCGCCAGCGAGCCGAACACCACGAGCGTCGTCTCCGGCGGAACGAGGTGCAGGAGCTCGCGCGTGAGCCGTTCGCCCATCGCCGCGGCCTTTTCGCGCGAGGCGGTGATGAACGGCCACGCCGCGCCCAGGCGGTCGCGCAGGGTGAGGACGGGCGGCGTACAGGACGGGACGACACCATCGGAACGGTCCGGCATCGGTCTCCCTGGAAAGCGAAAAGCGCCACGGCTGCGCGATGCATCCGTGGCGCTATGGGCGGGCGCCGAAACGTGTGACGGAGTTTACAAGCAAGCTCCGTCCGGATCAAGCCCCCGCCGACAGCCGCCGCACGATCGCGTCGCCCGCCGCCGCCGTTCCCAGCGAGCCGCCCAGGTCCGCCGTCGTCTCGCCGGCCACGATGCAGTCGCGGACGGCGTCCTCCAGCCGCTTGCCCAGCTCCGGCCGGCCCAGGTGCTCCAGCATGAGCCCCGACGTGAGCACGGCGGCGAACGGATTCGCCAGGTCGCGGCCCGCCAGGTCCGGCGCGGAGCCGTGCACGGGCT
>DATING010000346.1:0-7146 GCA_035474555.1 Longimicrobium sp.
GTTCCCTGTAACCTGTAACCTGTAACCTGTAACCTGTAACCTGTAACCCGCAGTTCAGTTGCAGGCTCAGAACTCGCCCACCATCCCGATCTCCGTCTTGAGCTCGTAGCCCAGCTCGCGCTTTACCGTCGTCTGCGCCAGGTCGATGAGCCCGCGCACGTCCTTGGACGTCGCCCCACCGAGGTTCACGATGATGTTGGCGTGCTTGTGAAAGATCTGCGCGTTGCCCAGCACGTGCCCCTTGAGGCCGCACTGGTCGATGAGCCGCCCCGCGCCCAGCCCCTCCAGCTTCTGGAAGATGGACCCCGCGCTGGGGTACAGCCACAGGTCCGGGTGGCGGTCGTCGCGCCACTGCAGGTTCTCGCGGATGGTCTCGCGCATCACTTCGCGCGGCGTGGGCTCCAGCTTGAAGGTGACGTCCAGCACCACGTCCTTGCGGTCGTGCAGGATGCTGTAGTCGTAGCCGAACTGGAAGTAGTCCACGTCCACCTCGCGGATGTCCCCCTCCTCCGTGAGGATGGTCGCGCCCTCCACCACCTCCGCGATGAACATGGTCCGCTCGCGCTCCGGCGGCGGCGACAGGAAGTGCAGGTTCTGCCACACGGCGCCGCCCACCGTGCTGGGGATGCCCACGTAGTGCTGCAGCCCGCCCAGCCCCTTGGCGACCGTGAGCTGGATGAGGTCGTGGTAGATCTTCATCCCCGACCCGGCGCGCACCCGCGTGTCGTCCAGCCAGTCGAGCGTCTCCACCTCGTTCTTGATCACCAGCCCGCGGTACCCCCCGTCGCCCACCAGGATGTTGGCGCCCAGGCCCAGGAGAAAGAACGGGACGTCCAGCTCGCGCGCGGCGCGGATGGCCTCGGCCAGCTCGTCCGTGGTCAGGGCCCGGTACATCAGGTCCGCCGGGCCGCCGATCTTGAAGGTGGTGTGCGGGGCCAGGGGCGCGTCGCGCTCCAGGCGGGCGTCCCCCAGCCGCGCGGCCAGCGCGTCCACGAGGTCAAGGGCTTTCGTCGCAGGCATCCGTAGGCGAAGTTGGGGGGCGAAAGCGCGATACGATACGCGCGGCGCCGCGGTTTGCAAGGCGGGTGCCCGGCACCGAACTTCCATCCCCGCATGGTGGTATCAAATCGCGGGTGTGGAACAGTTTCCGCGTCCCGCGCGCAGGTGTGACGGCGGGGCGGCGGGGTCGTCTATCCGGCGCCCGCCCCGGCAGACGGAGTTCATCTCAGGTGGTACCATGACCGATCGCATTCACCAGCACCTGGACGGCGACCCGGCCAGCCCCCCGCTCACGGCGGAGGAGCACGCCCGCGCCGAGCAGCTTTCGCGCACCCTGGACGCGGCGGCCGCGCACCTGCGCGCCGTGCCCGCGCCCGACCTGGCCGCGCGCGTGATGGCCGCCCTCCCGCGGCAGGCGCCCGCGCGCCGGCCGGCGTGGCGCACGGCCCTGGGCTGGCTGTGGAACCCGCAGCCCGTGCGGCTCACGTTCCGCCCCGCGTACGCGCTGGCCGGCGGCTTCGCGGCCGTGGCGGCGGCCGCCATCGCCCTGCCGCGGCTGGACGGCGGCCCCGCCACCGTCCCCGTCGTCGTCCAGGCGCCCGCGCCCAGGGCGGCGAACGGCGCGCCCGTGGTGTACGTGCAGTTCCGGCTGGACGCGGCTTCCGCGCGCCAGGTCTCCATCGCCGGCACCTTCACGGGGTGGAAGCCCACGCTGGAGCTGCGCGAGACGGAGCCGGGGGTATGGACGGCGCTGGTGCCCCTGCGGCCGGGCGTGCACGACTACGCGTTCGTGGTGGACGGCACGGAGTGGAGGCCGGACCCCAACGCCCCGCAGCAGGTGGACGACGACTTTGGCGGTACCAACAGCCGCCTCACCCTTCCCGCGCTGAGCGCCCGGGCGTGAGCGCCCGCCGCCTCGCCACGGCCTGCGCCGCCCTGCTGCTGGCGCCGGCCGCGGCCCCCGCCCAGTGGACGGTGGAGGCCGCGGCCGGCCGCGCCGTGCACGACCCCGTCAGCGCGCGGGTGGCGACCACGTCCGCCTCGCTGGGCCTGGCCTACGCGGGGGGCGCCGGCCAGTGGGGATACGTCTCCGGCGGCGCCCCGCTGGAGGGCGCCGGCCCCGGCTGGGGCGCGGGCGGCCTGGGGGGATGGCTGGGCATCCGCCGCGGCGCCGTGCAGCTGGGCGTGAGCGCGGCCGGGCACGGCTACGCGTACGGCGAGTCCGGCCCCAACCCCGCCGGCTCCGGCGGCGTGGTGGAGCTGCTGCCCACCGTCTCCTGGCGCCGGGGCATCGTCACGGCCGAGCTGAGCTCCGGCTTCAGCGGCGCCGCCGAGGCCCTGGGCGACTCCACGGAGCGGCGCGGCTTTCACGACTCCGGCGCGCAGCTGTCCGTTTCCCCCGCCGCCGGGCTCACCGTCGGCGGCGATGCCCGCTGGGTGCGCGGCGAGGGCGACGATTGGCCGTACGCCGGCGGCAGCGCCGAGCTGCGCCAGGACTGGGGCGCCGTGTGGGCGTACGCCGGCGCCTGGCTGGGCGACGACCACCCGGACCCCGCCGCGGCGTACGGGCTGGGGCTGCGCCTGCGCGTGCTCCCCCGTACGGACGTGCAGGCCGCTGTGCGCCAGGAGCCGTTCGACCCGCTGTACTGGACGGCCCCGCGCCGCACCTGGAGCGTGTCGCTCAGCCGGTCGCTGGGGCGCCGTCCGCGCGAGGAGCGGCCCGCCCCGCCGCTGCCCACGCTGGCGGAGGGATGGGCCGTGTTCCGCCTGCCGCGCGCGGAGCACGCCGAGGCGCCCATGGTGCTGGGCGACTTCAGCGAGTGGCAGCCGGTGGCCATGACGGACGAGGATGGCGCGTGGGTTGCGCGGGTAAAGGTGGCGCCCGGCGCGTACCACTACGCGTTCCGGGCCGCGGACGGGCAGGTGGTGGTGCCCGCCGGCGTGCCCACGGTGGACGATGGATTCGGCGGACGCTCCGCCGTGCTGGTGGTGCCATGAGTGACGCCGCGGCACGCAGGTTCGTCAGGTGCGCAACGGCACCGCAGCCGAGCAACAACCCTGGATTGATGAAGACGCTACGATTCACCCTGGCCCTGGTGGCGGCGCTCCTGGCGCTCCCCTCCGCGGCGGGCGCGCAGGATCCGCAGCAGCGGATCGACGCGGCCCGCCAGCGGGCGGAGGCCGGGGGCATCCCCGTGGCGCTGCTGGATAGCAAGGTGGCCGAGGGCCGCGCCAAGGGCGTGCCCATGGACCGCATCGCCGGGGCCGTGGAGCGGCGCCTGGCCACGCTGAGCCGTGCCCGCGACGCCATGGCCGGCGCCCCCCGCACGGCACCCGTGAGCGCCGCGGACCTGTCCGTGGGCGCCGACGCCCTGGAAGCCGGCGTGGAGCCCGCGGTGCTGGGCCGGCTCACCGTGGCGGCGCCGGGAAACCAGCGCGCCCAGGCCATCGCCATGCTCGCGGAGCTGGTGGCCGGCGGCGAAAGCTCCGATCGCGCCCTGGCCCGGGTGACGGCCGCCCTGTCCCGCGGCCCCGAGGCGCTGCGCAACCTCCCGGGCGAGGCCGCGTCGGAACGGGGGCGGGGCAACGCGCCGCCCGGCCGCGGCAACAACGGGCGGGGCAACAATGCCGGTGGGCGGGGCCGCGGACAGGGCGGCCCGCCCGCTTCCGTTCCGGGGCCCGCCGAGCGCCCCGGGCGCGACAACCCCGGCAAGGGCAACCCCGGCAAGGGCAAGCCCTGAGCAAATTCGGGGGGGGAGCAGCGCGGGACGAGGGACGGCCGGGAGGCCGTCCCTCTCCTTTTGCCCCTGGCTCTCATCCGATCTGCATCGGTGGGATGAGGCAGACGGCGGTGGTGACGTGGATGGTACGTTTTTAGCAGCATATTTCACGACACCCCAACACGTCCCCTGGTCCGAGCTCGTGAAAGGTTCACTCTTCCGTCTGCGTGGCTACGCCGGCAAAAAATCGATCTGCCCCGCGTGCGGCGGCGAAACCATGAGTTCCCGGGCACCGGCCCTTTTGCGCCCGGTGCTGCGGCTGTTCAGCCTCCGCTACCGCTGGTGCCGCACGTGCCTGCGGCAGTGGATCGCGCGGTAGGCCCGGTCCGTTGCGTGAACCGGATGCTGCACCGAGTGTATGCGGTGCAGCATCGTCTTTTTCGCAGCCGCAGAGATTCCCCATGATTCAGCTTTCCGATCAGGCGCGGGCCAAGATCGACACCCTGGTGGATGCCGGCGCCGTGCGCGATCCGGCGCTCCGCATTGCCCTGGCGCCCGGCAAGGACGGCGAGCGCAGCCCCCTGGACCGCGAGTACGAGATCTCGCTGGTGGAGCGCGAGGACAAGCAGAAGACGGAGATCGCCATCAACCTGGATGGCATTCGCGTCCTGCTGAACCTGGACACCAGCAACCTGCTCAGCGGCGCGCGCATCGACTGGGCGGACGCCGAGGGCGGGTTCCGGGTGGAGACGCCGCGCCCCGCCGCCCGTCCCGTGCCCGCCGGTGTTCCCGGCGGCGGCGGCGCGTGGGGGCCCCTGGCGGAGAAGGTGCAGACCGTCTTCGACACGCTGGTGAACCCGCGCATCGCGTCGCACGGCGGGGCGGTGGAGCTGGTGGACGTGGCGGACGACGTGATCTACGTGCGGATGACGGGCGGCTGCCAGGGCTGCGCCGCCTCCGCGCTCACGCTGCGCCAGGGCATCGAGCGGATGGTGCGCGAAGAGATCCCCGAGGTGCGCGACATCGTGGACCTGACCGATCACGAGGCCGGCGCCAACCCGTACTACTGAGCGCCGTTCCGGGGGATGAAAAGACGAGAGGGCGACGGCCGCGTGCCGTCGCCCTCTCCTCGTTTCCGCCCGACGCGCCCCCTCACCGCACCGCGTCCCCCGCGACCGCCCGGCCGGGCAACGCGCAGAAGCCCTGCTCCTCCACGCCCAGCGCCGCGTTCATCCGGTTGAAGAAGTTCTCCGCGGCCACCGCAAGCGTCAGCTCCACCACCTCGCGCTCCGAGAAGTGGCGCCGCGCTTCGGCAAACGTCTCGTCGTCCACCCGTCCGCCCACCTGCGTCATCTGCTCCGCGAAGGCGATCGCGGCGCGTTCCGCCGGCGTGAACGCGGGATCCGTGGCGTAGGCGTGGATGCGCGCCAGCTTCTCCGCCGGAACGCCCATGCCGGTGGCCAGGTGCTCGCCGTAGTCCATGCACCACGCGCAGCCGTTCAGGTGCGAGGCCATGTGCCGGGCGAGCGCGCGCACCCCCGGAGGCAGGTCCGCACGCCCCTGCGTGAAGGCGGCCATCTGCGTGTAAGGCAGCAGCATGGGCGGCGCGTGCGACACCACCTGCAGCGGCGCGAAGTCCTGCCCGACCCTGCGCCGCGCGATCCCCTGGATCAGCCGGCCCAGCACCCCGGCACGCTTTCCTGAAAGCAGGCTCACACGTGCCATCAGCGACTCCGGCAGGGGTGGAGGATGCGAATCCCATCCACCCTACACTCCGCCTCCGCCCCCGTCCAGCAGAGGAACGTTCGTCCGGTCAGGCCGAACTTCAGCTTCAGTGTGCACGGATAATCACGCGGGAGGACGTGGAGGAAGGTTTCTCCGCGTCCTCATCTTTTCTCCTCCGCGTCCTCCGCGTGATCAAACATCGGAGCCCGAGAGCCCACGGAGCCCAAGATTCCGAATCGAGGATCCCGGCGCCGCTACTTTCGCACTTTCGCACTTTCGCACTTGTTACTTGGCACTCGGCACTCGGCACTCGGCACGAAAAAACGCGGGGCGCGGACCGAAGTCCGCGCCCCGCTTTCACATCTTCCCCCCCACATCCCCGCCCCGTCCTGCCCGTCTCCCCACCCCACCCCGCATCCCGCCTACGCCGACGTCCCTGCCCCTTCCGCATCCTGCCGCCGTGCCACCGGGGTGGCCTCGTGGCAGTAGCGCTCCAGCACGTCGGGCTCCGCTGCTTCCCATCCATCGGGGATGGGGGAGAGCCGGCGCTTCTCGCCCTCCTTCTCGAAGCAGAGCCATCCGCCCTGGAGGCCCGGCGTCATCGTGTCTTCGTCACGGGCGGTGTCGTACTGCGGAATCACGTTCCACACCCGCCATCCCTGCCCCTGCGAATCCGTGAAACTGCGTAGCGCCATGGTGCCAGCCTCGTGTGGTTGCCCTCAGGGCGCGCGCACCACGCAGGGAGCGTGCCAGTTACGGACCCGCGAAATCGAACTGCGACAGCGACTTACGACAAAGCCTCGATCACAGCCCCCGGCGCGCCCAGGGCTCGTTGGCCTCCAGGCAGTCGATGAGCTCGATGTAGATGCGCCGCGCCGCCTCCGTGAACGTCTCGTCGTCCGCGTCGGCCACGGGGGCCAGCACGGCGCGGATGCGCTCGGACAACGTCCCCGTCTCCACCATCCGCGCCGCCAGGTCCAGGTACCCCGCCTCGTCCTTGCGCACGGACTTGCGGGCGCACCCCAGCAGGTGGCGCAGCACCTCCTTTACGTCGGCCATCCCGTCCCCGTCGCGCTCCACGTCCAGGTGCGGCGCGCGCACCCGGGCCGCGCTCCCCGCCGCGATGCAGGCGCGGAAGTCCTCCACCAGGACGGCGTGGTCCGGCAGCTCCACCCGCCCCGCCGCCACGCGCTGCGTCAGGTGCTTGAGCGCGGAGCGGACGAAAACGGCCACGGCCACGTCCATCTTGACGCACTCCTGCGTGTCCAGCACCCGGATCTCCATGGCCCGCCGCGCAAAGCGGAGGATGGCGCCGCGGGTGTTGAAGAACTCGTGGCGGATGGCGCCCGTGTCCGGCAGCCGGTCCAGCGCGCGGTACATGGGCGCCAGGATGCGCTTGCGGTAGTCCCCGAAGCTGTCCACGTACTCCGGCACCAGCTCCCCGCACGATTCCGGGATGCGCGCCTGGTGCTCCAGGATCCACGCCAGCCGGCCGTCCACCGCCGGCTGCAGCTCGCCGTCGTACATCGGGCTGCTGGCGGCCAGCGCGGGCAGGTAGGGGATGAGGAGCGCGGCCGCCGTGTGCATCGCCATCGCGTCCACCTCTCTTCCGAGAGGCAGGTTCAGGTGCGCCGCGTGGACGTTCATCCACCCGTGCGTGCGCACGTCGAAGAGCCGCGCGTAGGTGGTGTAGACGCGCAGC
>DATING010000347.1:0-1575 GCA_035474555.1 Longimicrobium sp.
CGCGAGCCCCACGGCGCCACGCGCGCGGCGCGCACGGCCCAGATGCTCAGCACCAGGGTGATGACGGCGCGCACGGCCACCATCTGCTGGCTGGGGAGGTGCTGGCCGCCCACCTTCACCAGCAGGCTCATCACGCTGAACGCCAGCGCCGCCACGGCCATGTACCGCATCCCCAGGGGAAAGCGCGGTCCGCCCGCCGGCGCGTCGCCCTCCACCTCGATCCCCGCCACCTCGCCGCCCAGCTCCGGCGTGGCCGCGATCGCCTCGTCGCGCCGCGGGTCAGGCATGGGCGGGCGGATGGAGGGCGGTCGGTGTCAGTGGCTGCACGGGCTCTCTCGGCGTCGGGTGATTGGGCGCACGAAGATAGCCCCCGCCGCAACCCCCGCGAACCCGCCGTAAACTGAGGTGATGAGGACGGGGAGGAGATGGACCACCGATGGCGATCTGGCATCGATCGGATTGGCAGCCCCCGTCCTGAGCGGGTAAACCCGCCGCTGGGACAGCCAGAAACCCCGTCTCCGTCCGCTGCGTTCGCGGAACGAGGCTTCAACCGCACGGGCACGATCCTCCCCCGTCACGCGAGGCACTCCACCCGTGACGGGAGTCCGCGCAGGCGGACTTCGTGTGCTTGTTGCGGCGAATTCATTCGCTCTGTCTGGATTCCAGCACGCCCGGAGCGAGCTTCGCGTCCGGCTCGGCCCGGATTGGCCCCCGCACTTCCAATCTCCTCCCCCACCTGATAGCCTTCCCGCGAATCGGCATCGGCCGTAGCGCACGCATCCACAGGCGGGGCGGATGACGGACTCGGGGCGACATCGCGAGGTGGTGGTGATCGGGGGCGGGCAGGCGGGGCTGGCGATGGGCTTCTACCTGCGCCGCACCGACCTCTCGTGGATCATCCTGGACGACCAGCCGCGGCCGGGCGGCGCGTGGCAGCGGACGTGGGACGGGCTGCGGCTCTTTTCCTCCGCGCGCTTCAGCTCGCTGCCGGGATGGCTCATGCCCGGCGGCACGGACGAATATCCCACGCGCGACGAGGCCATCGACTACCTCACGCAGTACGAGGCGCGCTACGGGTTCTCCATCGAGCGCCCCGTCCACGTCCGTGCCGTGACACGGGAGGCGGGGCGCTTTCGCATCGACACGGACGGCGGGGCGTGGACGGCGGACGCGGTGGTGAGCGCGACGGGGAGCTGGGCGTATCCCATCCTCCCGGAGATCCCCGGCCGGGAATCGTTCCGGGGCGTGCAGATGCACTCGGCGGAGTACCGGTCGCCGGCGGAGCTCGCGGGCAGGCGCGTGGTGATCGTGGGCGGCGGCAACTCGGGCGCGCAGATCCTGGCGGAGGTGTCGCAGGTGGCGGATGCGACGTGGGTTACGCTCACCGAGCCGCGCTTTCTTCCCGACCACGTGGACGGCCGCTACCTCTTCGACCAGGCGACGGAGCTGTACCGCGCCCGCAAGGAGGGCCGGACGCCGCCCCCGCCCGCGGACCTGGGCGACATCGTGATGGTGCCGTCCGTGCGCGAGGCGCGCGACCGCGGCGTGCTCCACGCCGTGCGCCCGTTCGTGCGG
>DATING010000348.1:0-7515 GCA_035474555.1 Longimicrobium sp.
GGGCGCGTTGCCGTAGTTCACGACGTCGTAGCCCCCGTCGCGCAGCATCTCCGTGCCCCGCCGCGCCAGCCCCGGCACGCCGGACGCGTTCAGCACCTCCACGCGCACCCGCCCACTGGGACGCGGCGCCGCAGCCCGCACGGGCGCACGGGCGGAATCCGCCGCGGCCACGTCCTCCGCGCCGCCGCCCCGCCTCCCCATCAGCCCCGCCGCCAGCGAGCCCACCAGCACGGCCACCACGAGCAGCAGCGCGAACAGGCCGACCGTCTGCAGGCGCTTGCCGCCGGAGGGAGCCGCCGCGCTACGCCCCTTCGACTTCGGCATACAGCGCGTGCGTCTCGGGATGCAGGGTGCTGCCGCTTTCCCGCACGTGGCCCACGCGGGCACGCACCACGTCGCGCAGCACGCCGTCGAAGTCGTGCGGCATGCGGGCGCGCAGGGCAGCCGTCCACTCCGGCTCGTAGCGCCGGCCGGGCTCCAGGAAGTCCGCCAGGTACAGCGCCCGCCCCAGCGTGCCGAAGCGCGCGGAGCCCAGCGTGTGGTAGCGGATGGCCTCCAGCAGCTCCGGGTCCGCCTGCCCCGCCAGGCGCTCGGCGGCCGCGGGGCCGTGCAGCAGCTTGCCGGGCAGGTCGCGGAACTCCGGCGGCACCAGCGGGCGCAGCTCGTCGGGATCGGCCTCGCGCAGCACGTCGTGCAGCCAGCCGGCGGCGATCCACCGGTCCCGCTCGTGGCCCGAAAGGCCCAGCGCCTGCGCCCACTCGCCCAGCAGCGCGGCCACGCGGCCGATGTGCGCGCGGCGCTTTTCCGAGGCGCGCGCCCAGTCCGGGAGCACGCCGCGGGCGGCGTCCTGCACGACGGGGCTCAGCCCCGGCTCACTCGTCAAAGCCGCGACGGACATAGGGCTCGAGAACGGCGTGGTTGCGGATGGACGTATGCGAGAGGTAGTTGAAGCCCTTGAGCTCCACCCCGCTCCCGACGCGGCTGCTGATGATGCGGCACGCGGGGCCGATGACCGTCTCCTCGCCCACAACGGTCTGCCCCTCCAGCACCACGCCGGGGTAGACGACCGTGTCGCGGCCAATGAGCACGTCCACGTCCACCAGCGTGCTTTCGGGGAGGAGAAAGGTCACCCCCGACTCCATCAGCCGGCGCACCACCCGGTCGCGGATGCACGACGAGGCCCGCGCCAGCGCGTCGCGCGAGTGCACGACGAAGCCGTCCTCGTCGCGCATCTGCAAAGGGTCGGGAAGTGTGCTGTGCAGGGCCAGCAGCTCGCCCCGGGTCTCCGCCAGCGCCCGCGCGCCCTCGGCCCCCAGCCACGCGGCCAGCACCTCGCCGTCGCTCCCCTCCAGCAACGCGTCGCCCTCAACCTCCAGCAGGCGGCGCAGGGCCTCGCCGGCCGTGGGCGCCGCGGCATCCACGGCCAGCACCCGTCCGCCCTCCGCGGCCGCCGTGAGCGCCCAGCGCAGGTCGTCGGGCCCGCCGTCCAGCACGCGCACCTCCCCGGGCACGTCCACGAACAATTCCGGACCGAGCTCGGGACCGCCCGCGACCAGCACGCGCGCGGCGCCCAGCGACGCCACGGCCTGGACGGCGTGCCACACCAGCGGCCGCCCCGCCAGGGGATGCAGGTAGGCCGACAGCCGGGACCGCAGGTGGCCGGACCCGGGCTCCGCGAGCGCGAGGACGACGCCGGTCCAGGGAGCCATGCGGCTCAGGACGGCACGGCCCGGAGCGCGTCCCGCGAGATGCGGTTTTGCTCGTCGACGAAGATGAACTGCGGCCGGTAGGCCTGCATCTCCGCCTCGTCGTACTGCGCGTAGCTGATGATGATCACCTTGTCGCCCGGGTGCACCAGCCGCGCGGCCGCCCCGTTCAGACAGATCTCCCCCTTGCCGCGCTCCCCGAGAATGACGTACGTCTCGAAGCGCGCGCCGTTGTTGACGTTGACGACGCTCACCTGCTCGAACTCCAGCAGGTCGGCCGCCTCCATCAGCACGGGGTCGATGGTGATCGATCCGATATAGTTGAGATCCGCGCCGGTCACGGTGGCCCGGTGGATCTTGCTCTTGCACATCGTGCGAAGCATCGCAGTCTCCTTCTCGCGAGAGGCTGCAGGGATCAGGAAAGGACCGCGTTGTCGATCAACCGCGTCCTGCCCACCCGGGCCGCCACCAGGAGCACGGTCCCGGAATCGGCCGTGGCCACCGGTTCCAGGGTGAGCGGGTCCGCGGCTTCCGCGTACTCCGGCTCGATCCCGGGAACCTTCAGGGCCTCCCACAGGGCGGCCCGGAGCGCATCCGCGTCCCGCTCGCCTGCGGCGAACAGGGTGCGCCCATGCTCCAGGCCGCGCGAGAGCGCCAGCGCGCGCTCCCGTTCTTCGGGCGAAAGATAAACGTTTCGCGAGCTCATCGCCAAGCCGTCGGCCTCGCGCACGATCGGGGCCACCTCCACCCGCACCCCCTGGTCCAGGTCCAGGGCCATCCGCCGGATGAGCGCCGCCTGCTGAAAGTCCTTCTGCCCGAATACGGCCACGTCGGGGGTGAAGATTCCGAACAGCTTGGCGACGACGGTCAGCACGCCCCGAAAGTGGCCGGGGCGGATGGCGCCTTCCATCCGCTCCGCCAGCGCGCCGGGGATCACCGACACCTGCGGCTCGCCTCCCGGGTACATCTCCGCCACCGTGGGCGCGAACACCAGGTCCACGCCCCGGCCGCGCGCCATCTCCAGGTCGCGCTCCAGGTCGCGCGGGTAGCGGGCCAGGTCTTCCGCGGGCCCGAACTGCAGCGGGTTCACGAACACCGACAGGGCCACCCAGTCCGCCAGCTCCCGCGCGCGGTCCACCAGGGACATGTGCCCCTCGTGCAGGTACCCCATCGTGGGCACCAGCGCCACGGTGCCCCCGCCCGCGTGCACCTCGCGGACGGCGCGCCGAACCTCGTCCTTGGCGTGCACCAGGCGCATGTCGGCGGCGATCAAAAGGTGTTCTCCGCCGTGGGGAACTCGCCCGCCTTGACCGTGCGGACGTACTCCTTGACGCCGTCCCCCGCCACCTGCCCCACGTCGGCGAACACGCGCAGAAAGCGCGGCGCGAAGCCGGGGTTCAGCCCCAGCATGTCGTGCAGCACCAGCACCTGCCCGTCGCACGCCGCCCCCGCCCCGATCCCGATGGTCGGGATGGACAGCGCCTCGCTCACCGTCTGCGCCACGGCGCCCGGAACGAGCTCCAGCACCACGGCAAAGGCGCCCGCGTCCTCCAGCCGCCGCGCCTCCTCCAGCAGGCGCGCGGCACCGTCGTCGCCGCGATTCTGCACGCGGGCGCCGGTCAGGTTCACGGATTGGGGGGTGAATCCCAGGTGCCCCATCACGGGGATGCCGGCGCGCACCAGGAAGCGCACGGTGTCCGCCATCTGGGGGGAGCCCCCCTCGAGCTTCACGGCGGACGCGCCGGTCTCCTGCAGCACGCGGCCCGCGTTGCGCAGGGCGTCCTCGCGGGTGACCTGGTAGGTAAGGAACGGGAGGTCGACCACCAGCAGGGCCCGGTCGATGCCACGCCGGACGGCCCGCGCGTGGTGGATCATGTCGTCGAGCGTGACGGGGAGGGTGGAATCCAGCCCCAGGACCACCTGGCCCAGGGAGTCTCCCACCAGCACCACGTCCACGCCCGCGGCATCCACCAGCCGGGCGAAGAGGTAGTCGTACGCCGTGATCGCGGCGATCTTGTCGCCACGACCCTTCATCTCGCGGAGGTCTGATGCGGCCAGCCGCCGCGCTCCGCCACCGCGCTGTGTGGACATGGTGGTCCGAGCTCCGCGAAATCCAGCCGCCGCCACGCCGTAGCCGGTCCGTGAACGGCGGGTTGACGTGCCGTGAAGCTACCGGGATTATTCCCCCGTGTCAAACTCGATTCGTTACGATCCGCTGCTGGTTCGCGCCCTTTCGGGCGAGCTGCGCGAGGCGCTCCAGGGGCGCCAGGCCCATCCGCAGCCGGTCTTCGACGCGGAGCTCACGTGCACGCTGCCCCTGGACCGGGGGCAGGCGCTGCGCCTGGACCTGCATCCACGGCGCGGCTGGATCCGCATCGTCCCCGACGACGGGAGCGCGAACGTGCGGGAGGACCTGGATTTGTCCGCCCGCATCGCCCGCGTTTCCGCCTCCGCGGACGAGCGGATGCTGCGCATCGACCTGCACGAGGGCGGGCGGTTCCGCGGCGGGCGGCGCTCGCTCGTCATCGAGCTGCACACCAACCAGTGGAACGTGCTGCTGGTGGACGCGGAGGACCGGCGCATCGTCTCCGCGCTCCGTTCACGCGACGCAGGCGGCCGCTCGCTGCGCCCCGGCGCCGTCTACCGTCCGCCGGACCCGGCCAGGCGCACCCTCCCCGACCGCCCGCGCGACGAGCTGCTGGGGGCGTGGATGTCGCGCCTGGGCCCGCTGCCGCCGGCGGAGCGCGCCCGCGAGCTGGTCCGCCGCTTCGCCTACACCAGCCCCGTGAACGCCGCCTGGCTCCTGGGCCCCGCGGGGGCGTGGACGGGGGACGATGCGCTCGCGGCGGCGTTCGACCGCTGGTGGGAATTGGCGGACGGCGACCCGGAAGATGCGTTTCTCCTGCTGACGAAGCAGGGGCCGCAGCCGTATCCCATCGCCCTGGACGGCGTGTCGTACCAGCCGATGGATTCGCTCCTCGCCGCCATGGACGCCGCCGCCGTGGCCGCGCCCGCCATTGAGACGACGGCGGAGGATGCGGCCGGCGCGCTGCTGGCGCGGGCGCGGCGCAAGCTGGCGGGGGCGGAGCGGCGCATCGGCAGCCTGACGGCGGAGCTGGCCCGCGTGGGCGAGGCGGACCGCCTGCGCGCGCAGGGCGACCTGCTGCTCGCGCACCTGGACTGGGTGGAGCCGGGTGCATCCACGGTGGTGCTGCCGGACTTCGACGGGGGCGAGGCGGAGATCGCGCTGGACCCCGCCCTGCGCCCGCACGAGAACGCCGAGCGCCTGTACGACGAGGCCCGCCGCCGCGCCCGCGCCGAGGCCCGCATCCCCACCCTGCTGGAGGAGGCGGAGCGCGAGCGCGAGCGCTGGACGGGGGGGGTCGAGGCGCTGGAGCGCGGCGAGGTGCCGGAGTGGGTGGAGGGCGCCCTCACGCGCTCGGAGCAGAAGGAGAAGCGGACGAAGCAGCAGCCGGCGGAGCAGCGGCTCCCGTACCGCCTGTACCGCACGTCCGGCGGGCTGGAGGTGCGGGTGGGGCGCACCTCCAAGGACAACGACCGCCTGACCTTTGCGCACTGCGTGCCGGCGGACGTGTGGCTGCACGCGCGCTCGGTGCCGGGCTCGCACGTGGTGCTGCGCTGGACGGGCGAGGGCGCGCCCCCCGCGCGCGACCTGGAGGAGGCGGCGACGCTGGCGGCGCTGTACAGCAAGGCGCGCACGTCCGGCACTGTCGCCGTGGACTGGACGCGCCGCAAGTACGTCCGCAAGCCTCGCGGCGCCCCGCCCGGGCGGGTCTCCATCCTCCACGCGAAGACGATCTTCGTGGAGCCGGACACGGCGCTGGAGGAGCGGCTGCGGGTGGAGGGGTGAGGGAGTGCGAAAGTGCGAAAGTGCGGGAGTGCGAAAGTGCGGGAGTGACCGTCACGGCTGGCTTCACCACCGGAGCCCTCACCCGGCTCGTTCCTCGCCACCCTCTCCCACAAACTGCGTGGGAGAGGGGATACACCCCAGCCCGTGCGGGATGGCGGGCATCGGAGAGGTGAAGGTCTCCCCCTCTCCGCGAGGAACGAGCGGGGAGGGGGTCGGGGGGAGGGGCGCCCCACCGGTGCGGGGAGCCGGCTTCATATCAGTGCACCGAGCGCAGTTCTCCCCCTCCTGCCCGCGAAGCGGGGGAGGGGGCCGGGGGGAGGGGGCCCTCTGCCCGTGCAGGAAAGCTTGTCCACGCACACGAGGGTCTCCCCCTCTCCCGCGCAGTTTGCGGGAGGGGGGACCGGGGGTGAGGGCGCCCGCAAAGCGGCGGCTGTAGAACTCTGCCTGTGCAAAGCGGCCGCGGATCTGCTCGATCCGCGGCCACTTCGTCACCCATCCATCATCCCACTGCCGTCCCGATCAGGGCCCGACGCCCTCGGGGTTCCCCGCGGGCTCGGCGCCTTCCCCGGGCGGCCGGTTCCGCAGGCGCGGCTGCTGGCCGAAGTTGTACGAGAACGTGAGGTACGCCGCCCGCCCGTTGAACCGCCGCTCGTTCAGCTGCAGGTACATCGGGTCGTTCGTGCGCGATGAGAAGCCCATCCGGTTGAACGGGTCCATCACCCGCAGGCTGATGCTCCCCTTGTCGCCCATCACCTTCTGGCGCAGCGACACGTTGGAGAACGTCATGGCGCCGATGCGCCCCTGCTCCACGTCCATGGGCGCGCGGTACATCACGAACGCCTGCGCGTCCAGCCGCGGCGTGATGGTCACGTTGCCGTTCACCCGCGCCGACCAGCCGATGCCGTCGCTGTTGAAGCTGTCCCCCAGGCTCCCCGCGTCCGTCACCGTGCGGAACGCGCTCACGCCGGCGAAGCCGCTCACCTTGCCCATCCGCAGCGAGGCGTTCACGTCCGCGCCGTACGAGTCGCTCGTGGCCAGGTTGCGGAAGCTGGTGACGGTCGTGTCGCCGCGCAGGTCGCGAATGCGGCGGATGGCGTTGTCCGTCCGGCGGAAGTACGGCGTCACCTGCAGCGAGCCCACGGGGAACGAGTGCTGGTACGCCAGCTCCACCGACTGCGTGTACTCCGGCTCCAGCTCCGGGTTGCCCTGGAACCGGTTTCGCTGGTCCTCGGTGTAGCCGAACGGGTTGAGCAGGCGCGTGTCCGGGCGCTGGATGCGGCGCGAGTAGCTCAGCCTGAGCTGGCGCTGCGCGTCCAGGTTGATCGCCGCCAGGGCACTCGGGAAGAAGCTCCAGTAGTCCTTGGGAAACGTCTCGCCCGTGTTCTCCAGGAAGAACTCGCGGCTCGTGTACTCCGTCCGCAGCCCGGCCTGCAGGTCCACCTTGCCCACGCCCTGGTTGAGCACGGCGTAGCCCGCGTGCACCGTCTCGTCGTACTCGAACGCGTTGCTGCGCGCCGTGTCGTCCTCCCAGCGGCCCAGGACGTAGTCGAACTCCGAGATGCCCAGCACGTTGTCCAGGCCGCGCAGCGTGCCCTTGTACCCCGTCTCCAGCTTGGTCCGTTCGCCGAAGGGACGGGTGTAGTCCAGCTGCGCGGAGAGCACCGTCGTCAGCGCGTTCGACGCGTGGTCCTGCAGCAGCGGGTCGCCGGCATTGGCTCCGTTCAGCGTGAGCCTCTGCTCACGAAAGCCGGTGTCGCTGTCGCGCTCGTTGCGGTTGAAGCGCACCTCGGCCCCAACCTCGTGGCGCTGCGGGGTGATGGTGCGCTTGAAGGCCAGCGACCCGTCGAAGGTCAGGTCCGTGAAATCCACGGCGTTCTCGCCCACGTAGCGGCGGACGAGCGCGTTGCTGCCGTCGCGCTCGGCGTAGGTGTTCAGGTT
>DATING010000349.1:0-2111 GCA_035474555.1 Longimicrobium sp.
CCTGGTGGCGTACTACGTGGGCGACGCGGTGGAGACGGATTCGCTGCGGACGCACCTCTCGGCCGGTCTCCCTGAGTACATGGTGCCGGCTGCGTACGTGCGGCTCGACGCGCTGCCGCTGACGCCGAACGGCAAGCTGGACCGCAAGGCGCTGCCCGCGCCCGACTTCGCATCCGCAGGGGACGCGTACGTCGCGCCACGCACCCCGGCGGAGGAGGTGCTGGCAAGCGTGTGGGCGGAGGTGCTGCGCGTGGAGCGCGTGGGCGTCCACGACAGCTTCTTCTCCCTGGGCGGCCACTCCCTGCTCGCCACGCGCGTCGTGTCCCGCATCCGAGAGGTGCTGGGCATCGAGCTGCCCCTGCGCGCGCTCTTCGAGGGGCCGACGGTGGGGCAGCTGGCGGGGCGCGTGGACGAGATCCGCCGCGTGGGCACGCCCCTGCTGCCGCCGGTGGTGCCGGTGGATCGCGATGGGCCGCTGCCGCTCTCGTTCGGGCAGGAACGGCTGTGGTTCGTGGACCGGCTGGAGGGCGGGAGCACGTTCTATCACGTCACCTCCGCCGTCCGCCTGTCGGGGACGCTGGACGCGGGGGCGATGGAGCGCGCGCTGGGCGAGATCATCCGCCGCCACCAGTCGCTGCGCACGGCGTTCCGCGAGGTGGACGGCGAGGTGGCGCAGGTCGTCGCGCCCTTCGCGGGATTCACGCTCCCCGTGGAGGACCTGTCGGCGCTGGACGAGGCGGCGCGCGAGCACGCCGCGCACCGCCGCGCCGCGAGCGAGGCGGAGCGTCCGTTCGACCTGACCGAGGGCTCGCTGTTCCGCGCGCGGCTGCTGCGGATGGCGGACCGGGAGCACGTACTGCTGCTGTGCATGCACCACATCGTCAGCGACGGGTGGAGCATGGACATCCTTGCCCACGAGCTCGCCACCCTCTACGACGCGTACGTGGACGGCCTCCCGTCGCCGCTGCCGGAGCTGCCGGTGCAGTACGCGGACTTTGCCGCCTGGCAGCGAACGCACCTGCAGGGCGCGGCGCTGGACCGGCACCTGGGCTGGTGGAAGCAGCAGCTCGCGGGGGCCGCGACGCTGCTGGAGCTGCCCGCGGACCATCCGCGTCCCGCCGTGCAGACGTACGGCGGCGCGCGTGAGCTCGTGCAACTGCCGGACGACCTCGTGGCGCGGTTGAACGCGCTGGCCCGGCGCGAGGGCGCCACGCTGTACATGGTGCTCCTGGGCGCCTTCCAGGTCCTGCTCGCGAAGTACGCGGGCACGGACGACGTGGTCGTGGGCAGCCCCATCGCGGGGCGCACGCGGCGCGAGACGGAGGAGCTGATCGGCTTCTTCGTCAACACGCTGGTTTTGCGGACGGACCTGGGCGGCGATCCCACCTTTCGCGAGACCCTGCGCCGCGTGCGCGACGTCACGCTGGGCGCGTACGAGCACGAGGAGGTGCCGTTCGAGAAGCTGGTGGCCGAGCTGCAGCCCGAGCGCAGCCTGAGCCATTCGCCGCTCGCGCAGGTGATGTTCAGTCTGCGCACGGTGGACGGCGACGGCGGTGGCCTGCGGGGACTGTCCGCCACCCCGCTGGGCGCGGAAGGCACCACCACGCGCTTCGACCTGACGCTGGCGCTGATGCACTTCGGCGGCGGCCTGCGCGGCTCGCTGGAGTACAGCACGAGCCTCTTCGAGCGCGGCACCGTCGCGCGGATGCTGGAGCACCTGCAGCGCATCCTGGCGCAGGTGGCGGACGACGCGGACCTGCGCCTGTCCGCGCTGGACCTGATGGGCGACGACGAGCGGCGGACGGTGGTGGACGCGTGGAACCGCACGGAGCGCCCGTATCCGCGCGACGCCACCCTCCCCGCGCTGTTCCAGCGGCAGGTGGCGGAGCGGCCCGACGCCCCCGCGCTCGTCTGGCAGGACGTACGGCTGACGTATGCGCAGCTGGACGCGCGCGCCAACCCGCTCGCGCACCACCTGGCATCGCTGGGCGTGGGGCCGGAGTCGCGCGTGGGCCTGCTGATGGAGCGCGGGCTCGACCTCATCGTCTCCCTCCTGGCCATCGTCAAGGCGGGCGGTGCCTACGTGCCGCTGGATCCCACCTATCCCGCCG
>DATING010000350.1:0-4512 GCA_035474555.1 Longimicrobium sp.
GAAGTGCCAAGTGCCAAGTGCCGGGTGCCAAGTACTGGGCACTTGGCACTTGTCACCAGGCACTCGGTACGATTTCCCCCGCCCAGGTGCGTGAAGCCGACGTCGTCGTTATTTTTACGGGCTGGCGTCAAACGTCGGCCGTACAGCCGAGCCTGAACTTTCCGTCCGGGGTGCCCCGGTCCCCCGCGCTTTTCTAGAAGGTCGTTCGCATGCCTCCTCCACAGCACGCAGACATCCCGCCCCTGCGCGAGGCGTTTCAGCAGTTCATGCGGCTGCTGCACGTCATCCGTCCCTACTGGGGGGCACTGGCCAAGGGCATGGTGCTGGGGATGGTGCTGGGCCTGTTCGGCATGGTCACGCCATACCTCTCCAAGCTCCTGATCGACGAGGTGTACCCCACCCGCAACGTGACGCTCATGCACGTGCTGGTGGGCGGCACGCTGGCCGTGGCCGTGGGCTCCGCCATCATGGGCTCCATCCGGGGCTACTTCACGCTCTACACCACGGCGCACCTGAGCAACGCCACCAGCCTGCTCTTCTTCAACCACCTGCAGCACCTTCGCTCCCGGTTCTTCGACGAGCACCGCGTGGGCGAGATCATGAGCCGCTTTGGCGACGTGCGCAGCTCGCTGCAGAGCGTGAGCAAGGTGTTCGAGACGCTGTTCGTGAACGGCGCGTACCTGCTGCTCGTGCCGCCATTCCTCTTCCTGCTGCAGTGGAAGCTGGCCATCGTCTCGCTCATCACCATTCCCGCCACGGTGATGCTGACCACGCTCAGCGCCCGCATCATGCGGCGGTACTGGAAGAAGAGCGCGGAGGCGTACGCGGACCTGGGCGCCTTCCAGGTGGAGGTGCTCAGCCACATCCGCACCCTCAAGGTCCTGGCCCGCGAGCACTACGTGTACAACCGCGCCGAGCAGCAGATGAAGGGCGCGCTCACGGTGCAGCTCAAGGCCAGCGGATACGGGCAGATCTTCGTGGGCCTCAACGGCATCGTCCGCGCGGGGGGGACGGCGCTGTACACCTGGTACGCGTGGCGGCTCATCATCAACGGGGAGATGACGCTGGGCGACTACATCGCCTTTAGCGCGTACGTGGGGTACCTGTACAACCCGCTGGCGCAGATCACCACCCTGTTCAGCGACTTCCAGCAGTCCGCCGTGAACCTGGGGCGCATGTTCGAGTACCTGGACATGCCCACCGAGCAGGAGCCCTCCACGGCCTACGTGCCCGTCCCGCCCATCAAGCACGTGCTGGAGGGCGACATCCGCCTGCGCGACCTGGCGTTCGGCTACTCGGCGGAAAAGAACGTGCTGCACGACGTGAACGTGCACTTTCCCCGGGGGATGATCACGGCGGTCGTGGGCCACAGCGGCGTGGGCAAGAGCTCGCTGCTGCGGCTCATCACGCGCATGGAGGAGCCCACGGCGGGGCAGGTGTTCTTCGACGGCGTCCCGGGGTCGAGCATCAGCCTGCCGGACCTGCGCCGGCAGGTCTCCGTGGTGTGGCAGGAGTTCGCCATGATGCAGGGGAACATCTGGGACAACCTGACCATGGGGGCCGAGGGCGCCACCCGCGCCGAGGTGGAAGACGCGGTGCGGCTGTGCCGGCTGGAGGCGCTGATCAACGAACTGCCGCAGGGGTACGAGACCCCCGTGGGCGAGTGGGGCTCCACGCTCAGCGGCGGGCAGCGGCAGCGGCTGTCGCTGGCCCGCGCCCTCATCCGCGACTCGCGCATCCTGCTGCTGGACGAGGCCACCAGCAACATCGACATGGCCACGGAGACGGACATCCTGCGCGACCTGTTCTCGCGCGTGGAGGACAAGACCGTCATCTTTGTGACGCACCGGGTGCAGACGGCGGCGCTGGCGGACCAGATCGTGGTGATGGACGGCGGCACGGTGGCCGCCACGGGCACGCACGCGGACCTGCTGAAGGACTGCGAGATCTACCGCACCATGCTGGGCGCCGATGCCGTGGACGACGGCCGCCGCCTGCGCGCCGTGGCGCCGGTGGGGTGAGGAAGACCCGGATCCGGCCGTAGCGGCAGGGTTGGCTGCGCGGGGCAGGCGCCCCCCTCCCCGGCCCTCCCCACAAACTGCGTGGGGGAGGGAGGATGCAGGGACGGGTCCGTCGCGGTGCAGCGTCCGCGGCGCCCCCGGATCGGCGACCCGGCGTCAAGTCGTGCCGATCTCTCCTCCAGACGAGAGTCCGATCCGGAGCGCGAAGTTCTCCCCCTCTCCCGCGCAGTTTGCGGGAGAGGGGGCCGGGGGGTGAGGGGCCCCGCGAAGCGGGCGCCGTTGCCCTTTGCGTCGTAGTGGCCGTTCGCCGTTGAAGTCGCCGTTCGCTGTTGAAGCTGCCGTTGCGTGAGGGATGCGCGCCCGCAGGGCCGAGACCCCGGAGCAGGACGGCACAGCCGTATCGTGCCGGCATGCGCAGGGGGCTCGGCGCCGTTGGGCACAGTTGTACCGTGCCCTACGGCGCGCGCAGCCCGGCCCGGAGCGCAGCGGAGGGACACGCCCGAATCCAGCAGTTCCTGTTGAAGTACGCCCGTCCAGAGCGTCGCAGTCACCGCCGTACCGGATCGAACCCAGGACCATGAGCCAACCCAGCATCGCCCCCAAGGTGATCCCCCTGCGCCTGCCCGAGCTGGGCGACGAGGGCCAGCCGGGCAGCCGCTTCGTAAAGCGCGCCGTGTCGGTGACGCTGCTCGTGATCGCGGCGACCTTCGTGGGCGCGCTCATCGTCTCGCTGGTCGTGAAGATGGACGTGACGGTAAAGTCGGCCGGCGTGCTGGAGCCCGTGCGGGTGTGGCCCGTGCGCGCGCAGTCCGCCGGCTCGCTGCGCAATATCCTGGTGGAGAGCGGCGACACGGTAAAGACCAACCAGGTCATCGCCGAGCTGGACGTGCTGGCCCTGGAAACGCAGCTGCGCCAGCTGGAGGCCCAGCACCGCTCCTACGCCATTGAGCGCAACCGCAGCGCCGCCAGCGCGCCCATGGAGCTGCGCCAGCAGCAGGACCGCCGCGCATCGGCCCAGGCGCGGCTGAGCACGGCCCGCGCGGCGCTGCTGCAGCGGATGGTGGAGCACGGATTTGGCACCAACGTGGACTCGCTGCTGGCGTCGTATCCCGTGGGCCGGCACGTGGCCATCGACGGCGCCGTGGGCGAGGTGCGCGCCGCCGAGGCGGACATCCGGCTCAACAGCACGGAAACGGACATGCTGGGGCTGCGCACGTACGAGCAGGAAAAAGCGGGCGCGGAGATGGACCGGCTGGACGCCCAGATCCGCGAGGTGCGCGAGCGGATGGCCCGCGCCGTCATCCGCGCCCCCAGCGACGGCGTGGTGCTCACCGACCAGCTGGAGCGGCTGCGTGGCTCGTACGTGGCCGAGGGGCAGACGCTGATGGAGGTGGGCGAGCAGGGCGAGTGGCGGGTGACCATGCTCATCTCCGAGCGCGACGTGAACAAGATCGGCGTGGGCGACCCCGTGCGCATCGAGGTGCAGGCCTTCAGCGAGAAGGAGCGCACGCAGCTGGACGCTCACGTGAGCTTCGTGGCCCAGTCGCCCGTGGGCACGGGGTCGGAGGCCTCGGGCGCGGGAGCCCCGGCCGCGTCGCCGGCGGGGCCGGGCGTGTACCGCGTGGTGGCCACCCTGGAGCGGGGGCAGGCGGACCGCGCGTCGCTCGACAAGTTTCGCCGCGGCTACAGCGTGAGCGCCAACGTGATCACCCGCTCCGGCCGCATCGCCGAACTGGGGTGGAGCTACCTGATGGAGAGGCTGGACCGCAAGTGACGGATACCGTGGACGCGAGGGACGAGGCGGGCGCGCTGCAGGCGCCGGCGTGGGTGGCGGACGCGCTGGGCGGCGCCACGGGCAAGGGCATCCGCGTGGCGGTGATCGACAGCGGCTGGGACCGGTCGCTGGACGAGCCGCGGGTGCTGCCCGGCGTGGGCTTCGTGGACCCGGCGGACGACTTCGCCATGGCCCGCAACGACGACGACGCCGACGTGCTGGGCCACGGCACGGCCTGCGCCGACCTGATCCTGCGCATTGCGCCGGACGCGCGGGTGGTGCCGGTAAAGGTGTTCGGCAAGGTGCTGGAGACCTCGCCGGGAACGCTGCACGCGGCGCTCCTGTGGGCGCTGGAGGCGGGCGTGCAGGTGATCAACGTGAGCCTGGGCACGCGCCTGGAGGGCACGCTGCACCCGCTGTACGCCGCCTGCGAAAAGGCGCGCCGGGCGGGGATCATCGTGGTGGCCGCGGGGCACAACGCCAACGACTGGAGCTATCCGGCCATCTTTGAGAACGTGATCGGCGTCTCGGCCGCGCGGTTCGATTCTCCGTACCACTTCCACTACCGGCCGGAGCACGCCATGGAATGCGAGGCGTGGGGGGTGGAGCAGCCGGTGCTGTGGATCGGCGGCAGGCGCGAGATCAAGCACGGCACCAGCTTCGCGGCGCCCAACGTGGCGGGCATCGTGGCGCTGATCATGGAGCGCCACCCCGGCG
>DATING010000351.1:0-5997 GCA_035474555.1 Longimicrobium sp.
TCACCGAGCGTGAGGGTGCCCGTCTTGTCGAACACGACGGCGGTCAGGTTGCGCGCCTCCTCCAGGCCGCGCCGGTCGCGCACCAGCAGCCCGCCGCGGGCGCCCAGGGTGGTGGAGATCGCGATCACGAGCGGCACGGCCAGCCCCAGCGCGTGCGGGCAGGCGATCACCAGCACCGTCACCATCCGCTCGATCGCGAACGCGGGGTCGCCCGGCCGGATCGCGAGCCAGGCGGCGAGCGTTACGACGCCGGCGACGATGGCGATGATGGTCAGGTAGAAAGCCGCCCGATCCGCCAAGGCCTGCGCACGCGAGCGCGACGTCTGCGCCTGCTCCACCAGGCGCATGATCCCGGCGAGGGCGGTCCGATCGCCGGTGCCGGTCACCTTTACACGGAGGGATCCCTCGCCATTCACGGTGCCGGCGATGACCGTCTCACCCTCACGCTTCTTCACCGGCCGCGACTCGCCAGTGAGCATTGACTCGTTGACCGAGCTCTCGCCCGAGACAACTGTGCCGTCTGCAGGCACGCCGGCGCCGGGCCGGACGAGCACCAGGTCGCCGTCCCGCAGTTGGTCGATCGGCACCTCCTGCATCTCTTCGCCGGCCAGGCGCACGGCCGTGTTCGGCAGCAGCTTCGCGAGCTCCTTGAGCGCGCCCTGCGCCTGGGTGATGGAGCGCATCTCGATCCAGTGCCCCAGCACCATGATGGTGACCAGCGTCGCCAGCTCTTCCCAGAGCGGCATGCCGGGGAAGCCGAGCGTCACCGCCGCGCTGAACACGAAAGCCACGGTGATGGCGAGCGAGATCAGCGTCATCATCCCCGGCAGGCGGTCTTTCAGCTCGCCGAGCGCACCCTGCAGGAAGACGATCCCGCCGTAGAGGAACGCGGCCGTCCCGAAGACCGGCGCGATCCACTGCGAGCCCGGGAAGGCGGGCGCATGCCAGCCGGTGAGGGACATCAGCATGTGCCCCCACAGCACCGTGGGAATGGTGAGCGCCAGCGTCAGCCAGAACTTGCGCCGGAACATCTCCACGCTGTGCCCGGCATGCTTGTCATGCCCTTCGTGGCCCCCGTGGCCGCGGTGCGCGTCCACGGCGGAAGGGCCGCCGTGTCCGGCGTGCGCAGAGTGGTGATGGGAGTGCGAGCTTCCGGGCAGCTCCCCGGCGGGATGCGGCATCTCCGGGTGCTGCGGATACCCAGGCTCCGCCGGCGGCTCAGCGTCCGCGGGCGGATGGTGCCCATGATGGCGATGCTCGTCCATGACCGCGTCGAGTTGGAGGCGTTACGAGCGCCGGTTACGCGAAGACCAGTGGATCGCCGCGATCCGCCACCCTTCGGGCGTGCGCACCAGCACCATCAGCTCGGCGCCGGCGGAGTTGATTGCGCGGTCGCGGAAGGTGCCTTCCGTGGTGCTGGTCGACGTCGCCCAGGCTACGTCACCGTGCACCCGGACGGCGGTCGCGCCGCGGCGGCTGGGCACGGCGCGCGCGAACTCGATGTCCGAGCCCAGGTGGTGGGACCGGTATTCGGCGCAATCCTCCGTCCCGCCGCTCTCCAGGATCTGGACATCGTCGGTGAGCAGCGCCAGCGCGCCCGCGCTGTCGGCGGCCGCCAGCGCGCGGTGGAAGCGATCCACTGTGGCCGCCGCCTCGGCCGAATCGACGGGCGTGGTGTGGTGCCCGGCAGTGGCCTGTGCCGACGCGAGCGCAGGGGTGCAGGCGAACGCGCCGGCGAGCAGGATGGAGCGCAGCGTGGAGAAGGTGTGCACGGGGCCCTCCGGAAGTGGGAGCAGGCAGACCCCTCCAGGAAGAGGGGATGGTGGCGACGCTTCGTTGCGGCAGCGGCAGATGGCGGGTGCCGGGCAACGAATGGCACGTACATTTTATGCTCTATAAAACCGGATCGCAACTACCACGTTTCCACTGTCACCCCTCATGGAGGATCGGATGGACACAGAACAAGCGTCCTCTCGCTCGCCGCGCTCGCGGCGTTTTCACTCCTCGCCGGGTGCGGGTCCGACAAAGGTGCAGCGTCGGGCGACCAGGCGAACGTCGACTCGGCGCCGCCGGCGGCCGCCGCTCCGGCGGATACGGGGATGGCCGGCATGCAGCACGCGGCGGTCCGCGACGCCGATCAGGAGTTCGCGCGCACGCCCTACTCCTACCTTACAGGCGCATCGGCGGTGCCGTGGCTACGAGCACGGCCGTCACCAGGAGAACCAGCGAGCCGATCGCGATCTCTACCTTCGCTGAGCGGCGGAGCCTTGCGGCGCCGAACTCGTCCCTGAGTGCCGGCTTCACCTTCAGCCAGTTGTACGCGCCGGTGGCGAAGACCCCCGACAGCACGCCGAGCTTCACGAGCAGCGTTCGGCCGTAGGCGCTCTCCCAAAGCGTGGGGATGCTTCCCATGTGCAGCCAGGCTGCGAAGAGCCCCGTCAGCGTCAGCGCGCCGGCGAAGGCCAGGGCCGTCGGGGAGAAGGCGTTCACCAGCGCCGCGACGGCCGGCCCGCGCTCCTCGCGCTCCAGCCGCATGGCCGCCGGACCGCCCGCCGCAACCAGCACCAGGAGTCCGCCGATCCACCCGCCCGCCGCCAGCACGTGGAGCGCGTCGGCGAGGATAGCGAAGGGACCCAGCCGCGGGGCGGCGGCGGCGTGGCCGGACAGCGCGGGCGCGAGCGCCAAGGCAAGTGCGCCGAGCCCCGCCAGCAGCCAGGGCGCGCCCGAGATTGCCTGGGCGCTGGGCGGGGCGGCATCGCTCCGCTCCGCGTCCATATAAGCCGGCGCCGGCGCGGAAGCGGCTCCGACCAGCATCGGGACCGGCTCCGCCGGCGCGGCATCCCTGATTGGCGAAAGCAGCAGGCGTGGCCTTGCCGCCGCAAACCCCCCTACGGCCAGCGCCGTTCCCGCCGCTTGCAGCAGCCATCCCCATCCCCAGAGCGTGCGCGTGAGCATCGTGCCCATCAGGGCCGGCTCCAGCGCGCGCGCACCGCCGTGTAGAGCATACGACTGCGCGTACAGCCGGAGCACAGCCGCGAGGCCCGCGAGCGACGCCGCGGCGAGCCCCAGCCGGGCGGCCCGCGCGGCCGCGGGTCCGAGCAGATGGTCCACGCTCGGGTACCCCTGGAGCCGGGCCAGCGGCAGCACGGCGAAGCGGAACGCAGTGGCCCCGATCACGCCGGCGAGCGCCAGGTATGTAACCCAGCGCACCAGCACGTAGAGCGGGGATTCGGCGTCGAAACCTTCGCCCGCTGGCAGTGCCGTGGGGTCGTGGTGTGTGACGGGTGGCGGTGCCGCGCCGGGCGCCACGGGACCGGCCAGACCGGCCGCGCCAGGGGCGATCACGAACGTGTAGGTCCCGCGGACGGGATGGCCGTCCGCCCCCGCCACCTGCCAAACGACTGTATAGATGCCCGCCATCAGCCCGCCCTGGACCGGCGCGATCAGCACCGGGGCCGAGTCGGGATCGAGCGCCAGCGGGCCCAGTTCGACGGAGGCGCTGTCGGGCCCGATCAGCTGCAGCCGTGCGACTGCCAGCTCGACGCTCCCGTTGAAGGTGAGCCGAAGCTCGCGCGGGGCGGTTGAGAGGTGGGCGCCCTGGCCAGGCTCCGACCGTTGGAGGGCGCCATGCGCGTGCACCTGGGCCGGCAGGAGCAGCGTCAGCGCCGTCAGGAGCAGCGTGAGGGCGGCTGTCCATCTCCCGCGGGCGTTCCCGGCACGCATGCGAAAGACGAGGGCGGTGACGGGTCCGAGCATCCAGGTTATGTCTCCCTTGCCGTCGGGGCGGACAAGCCGCCGGCCCGGCGAGGGCCCGGTGGGACCCTCGCCGCCTCGCGTGTAACGGCACGTGGTTGTCTGGGTTGGCGGCTACCCTGCGGCGCGGCGGGCGCGCATCACGGTTGTGTCACCACACGGCGCACGCCGGGATCCGACCAGGCTTCGCGCAGCGCGGGGTCCTGCTGGATCTCGCGCTGGACCGCGGGGTCCCGCACCAGCTCTCCCGCAAGGTCCAGGAGCTTCCGGGTGCCTTCGTCGGCTGCCGGCTTGCGCGCTGCGGGGGCACCCGATTCGTGGGCCATCCCCGCGTGCCCGCCGGCGCTGGCGGCGGCGGGCGTATGCTGCATTCCGGCGTGCGCGCCAACGGACGCGGAGGTGCCCTGCCCATGCCCCATCGCTGCGTGGTCCGAGCCCCCGGCGCCCCCCTGCTGTGCACGGCCGCTCGCAGCCTGCCCAGCGTGCGCCATGCCCGCGTGGCCGGCACCCTGCGCCTGGGCGGGCGTATGGCCGGCGTGGCCACCCGTAGCCGCGGCCCGGGGCGTTTCGGCGGCACCCCCGTGGTTCATGCCGGCGTGCGCGCCCGCCGGCCCCTGTCCGGTACCCGTCGCGCCGCCGTGATTCATCCCGGCATGGTCGGCCCCCGCCGTCCCGGAGCCGGTGGCTCCGGAGTGGCCCATGCCGGCGTGCCCGGCCGCTCCCGCGGGCGCGGCGCCGTGCTCGCCGGAGTGGGCCGCGCCCGCTGGCCCGTCGGCGGCCGTCGTGGAATGGTCCATCCCCGCCGTCTCCTGCGCGGCGCCCGAGTCCGCGGCGGCCGTGGTGTCGTGCATGGCGTGCGCGCTGCCGGCCGCGGGGGTGGCGGCACTGTCCCGCCCCGCCTGGGCCGCGGGGGCCTCCGACTTGGAGCTTCCGGACCCAGAGCACCCTGCGACCGCGACCGCCGCGGCCAGGCTCAAAGCATACTTTCCGTACATCAGGCTTCGTCTCCGTCAGGACGCGGGAGTGCCGCGTCGGTTTCCTAGTGCCGGTGCTCGGGCGCGGGTGCGGCGGGCCGGCCGCGGCGCAACTCGGCCAGCCGGCGCTGCACCTCTGGGTCGCTCCAGAACTGGTGCAGGCGCGGGTCCGAGTGGATCCTGGCCTCGACCTCCGGGTCGGAGAGCAGCCGGACGACGAAGTCGAGCGCCTGCGCGCTGTCGGAGGCCGCCGCCCCGCTCCCCTGCATGCTTCCGTGATCCATCCCCTGCATCCCCTGGCCGCCGTGCATCCTCGCCATCATCTGCTGGAGGATGGGATCGGTAGCGACGCGCTCACGGATGACCGGGTCGGCCATCATGCGCTCGTGCATCTCCATCATGAGCGCCATGTCGGGTGAGCCCACGGCCCCGTGCTGCATGCCGCGCACGGTGTTCTGATCCTGCGCGCCGGCGGCGTTCCCGTGGCCCATGGCGGCGTGATCCTGCGCCCCCGCCTGCGCCGGCTGCCCCGGCCCGGTGCCGTGGTTCATGCCGGCCATGTTGCCGTTCGCCATCACCGCCCCGCGTGCAACCGTGGGCTCGGGGAAGCCGGCGAGGAACCCGGTGACCGGGCCGCCCATGTTCTGCACGCCCATCATCTGCGCCATCTCCCGCCACTCCGCCTCGGTCATCACGAACGAGGTGTTGTCCCGGTAACGCTCGGCGGCCCGCAGGATCTCCTCGCGCTTCTTCTCCCTCGGCACCTCCGACGACGCCAGAATGTCCGAGATGACGTCGTGCATCGAGTGCAGGTTGTCGAAGATGATCGCGGCCTCCGGGTACCGCGCCGCGAACGTCGGCGCGACCGCCGCCGTCATCGGCATGAGCCGCGGCATGTTCTCGGGCGCGTTCTCCAACATCTGCCGGAACCGGGCGACCGTCGCCGTCACTCCCGTCTGGCGCTCCTCCGTCGTACGCCCGAGCATCAGCGGCTCATAAAGCCCCACCTGGAGCCAGTGGTAGCCCCAGATCAGGCCGTTGAACTTGGGCCAGCCCTCACGGAACGCCGTGGAGTAGTACTGCCCCTCCATCAGCTCCATGTTCTTGGGGACGGAGCTGAACGCCAGGTCCGGCCGGCTCTTGTAGTAGACGAGCAGGTCCGCGATCTCCGCGTCCTTCTCCGCCTGCGACAGCCGGTCATCACCGAGCACGTCGTAGATCTGGCGGTGGAGCAGGTGCGCCCACTCGAACATGAGCTTCGCCTCGGGGG
>DATING010000352.1:0-15708 GCA_035474555.1 Longimicrobium sp.
TCCCACGGGATGTGTGCCCGGTGCGCGACGGAGATGAAAGGGGCGCTGGACGATCGTGGCCCGGCCAGGAGCAAATGAATTCGCGGTGGGGAGCCAATGAATTCGCGGCTACAACTTCACACGGTCGGCCTGCGCCGGCACCACCGCGAGCGGGAGAGCCTGTGCACCGACGCGGGTTTGCCATCCCGCAGGGGCTGGGGTGTATACCCTCTCCCACGCAGTTTGTGGGAGAGGGTGGGTGAGGTTTACGAATCCGGGTGAGGGCCATCGGTGGCCCCGCGCCACCACACGTCGAACGCCTGACCGACATCTACGGCAAACGTGCCCCGGCGCCCATCGGCGCCGGGGCACGGTGCGTTTTTCCGACGATCAGGTGGCGGAGCGGGCCTCCGCGGAAGACGAATCCGCGCACCACGGCCACGGCGGGGGCGAGTCTCCACGCCGCCTTGGGTGCGCCTCGCCGCCGCGCGCCTGCCCGGTCTT
The DNA here is from genome assembly GCA_035474555.1 of Longimicrobium sp. Taxonomy (GTDB): domain Bacteria; phylum Gemmatimonadota; class Gemmatimonadetes; order Longimicrobiales; family Longimicrobiaceae; genus Longimicrobium. The sequence continues at coordinate 484 of DATING010000352.1, forward strand.
GGCGGCGCGCACGGCGTACTCGGCCTGGTGCTTCAGGCGATGGACGGTGCACAGCCGCTGCCGCTGCTCGGGCTGCAGGGCGCGCTCCACGGCCCGCGCGGCGCGGCGGTTGTTCTCCGCGATGGCGGCGCGGGCCGTGCGCGCATGCGGGGCGACGGCCAGGCGCAGGGGGTTCGCTCCCCTGCCCTTTACCGCGCCGATGCGGCGGGCCAGCGTGTCGTTGGCGGCCTCCCAGTCGCGGGCGATGGATTCCAGCTGCACCACCTGGTCGCCGGAGAGCGCCAGCCGCTCGCGCGCATCCAGCAGCGCGAGCACGGGCGGAACGTCGGCCGGGGCGGGCGCGGCCGGAGGAGCGGCGGCGGGTGCGCACGCGGCCAGCAGAATGGGCACTAGGGCCGGGAACACACGCAGTCTCACGGTATCCTCCTCGTGAAAAAGGGTGGATTCGCGGTTGATGGAAAACCGGCATGCGCCCTGCCAGCATCCCCCGGGCCAGCGCGGGTTTGCCAGGATGACAGGCCGCGCGTCCATCCCGGCAGAACCCGCCGCCGCCGAAGTCGCGCATTCCCCAGCCGCGGCGGGCGAAAATGCGCGGAGGGAGCGGTCCCGGATGGCCGGGGCCCGGTTTCCGCGTTACTTTCATGGATCGCGGGACGAGGGTCGTCCCGGCCGCATTCAAGGCGCCCCGGGCGGCTCCCGGGCCGGCGCTGATTTGGATGAGAACCGTTGAGGGCTGGACGATCATGAAGATTCCGCCGGAGTGGCTCACGCAGCGCGTGGAGAGCGCGCCCACGTCGTACAACCGCAGCCGCACCGAGATGTCGGCGCTCAGCATCCGCATGGCGTGGCAAAAGCTGCAGCGCCAGGCCGGCGAAGGCGGCGAGGTGTGGGCCTGGGCCAACCCCTCCAGCACCTGGAAGAAGCAGGGCAAGCTCAGCGGCTTTGCGCTCGTGCGCGACGGCGCCATCATCGAGAGCGTCACGCTGTCGCAGGAGTAAGCTCCCCCGCCCGATCCATCCGCCCCATGCAGTGATCCCGCGGCCGCGCGGCCTTCGTGGCCCGCGCGGCCGACCGGATCTCCCCTGCCCCGCCCCTCCCCGCCCAGATCCGCCCGACGCACATCCGCACCGACGCCCACACGCATGTGGACGGCGGAGACCGACGGCGTCCGTACGATGCGGCTGCGGCACAATCCCTGGACCCACGAAAGCATCGTCCGCCTGCGACTTCTGTGATGCGGGGTTGCGCGCGCCCGCGCACAGGCCGAGCTTGGCGACGGTCGGCAGAGCCCGTGCGGGGCTGAGCGGCTGAAGCCGCCGCAACAACGGCGGAAAGCCTCACAAACTGCGTGAGGCTTCAACTACGGATGGCAGATCGACAGGGCCTGCGGATCTGCACGGAGCCGCCAGTCCGCGCAGGCGGACTTCGTGTCGTCGTTGCGGCGAATTCATTCGCTCTGCCTCCCTGCGTCCGAGAGATGCTGATCCCGAGATGATCCAGCCCGAATGAGGCGCGTCGTCCTGCTCCCCGGGATGGATGGAACGGGGGCGCTGTTCCGCGGGTTCGTGACGCACACGCCCGCCGGGTTCGCGCCGGAGATCGCCGCGCTCCCCGCCGAACCCGCGACGCACGACGCGCTGGCGCGGCGGATGGGGCCGGCGCTGGGGCTCGATCGCGGCTGCGTGCTCGTCGCCGAGTCGTATTCCGGGCCGCTGGCCCTGCGCCTCGCGGCGGAGCATCCCGTCGCGGCACTGGTGCTGGTCAACTCGTTCGTGGCCCCGCCGCGCCACCGCGCGCTGCGGCTGCTGGCAATGCCCCTGCTCTTCCGGCTGGCGCCGCCGCGCGCGGCCATCCGCCACTTCTTCGTCGGTCCCGCGGCATCGAACGCGCTGGTCGACGAGGTCCGGACGGCGGTGGCGAGCGTGCCGCCGGGGGTCCTGGCGGCGCGGCTGGCGGAGGTGTTGCGCGCGGACGCCGGCGCGTGGCTGGCCCGCGTCACGGCGCCGCTGCTCTACCTGCGCGGCACGGAGGACCGGCTGGTGCCGGAGGCCAGCGTGCGGCGCATCGCGCAGGCCCGGCCGATGCGCATCGTACGCATCCCCGGCCCGCACCTGCTGCTGCAGGCCGCGCCCGCCGCCGCGTGGGCCGCCATCGCGCGGTTCGTGGACGACGTGGCGTAGCGAGTGAGTTTCCCTGGACGGAACGGGTGGATGAGGATGACGGATCGCGAGCCCTTGATCCTGAGCTGGAGCGGCGGCAAGGACAGCGCGCTGGCCCTGGCACGCCTGCGCGAGCAGGACGGCGTGCAGATCGTCGGCTTGATGACGACGGTGACGGCGGGGTACGAGCGCGTGAGCATCCACGGGGTGCGGCGCACGCTGCTGCACGCCCAGGCCGCGTCGCTGGGCCTGCCCCTGCACGAGGTCACGCTGCTGCCCAAATCCTCCAACGAGGCGTACGAACGCGCCACGGCGGACGCGCTGGCAACGGTCCGCGAACAGATGCCCGAGGTCCGCCGGTTGGCGTTCGGCGACATCTTCCTGGAAGACGTGCGGCAGTACCGCGAAAATCTCGTCGGTGGACTTGGATACGGCGCCGTGTTCCCGCTCTGGGGCCAGCCGCCGGCGGAGCTGGCGCGGGAGGTGATCCGCCGCGGGATCGCGGCGCGGCTGGTGTGCGTGGACACGGAGCAGCTTCCCGCGTCCTTCGCCGGCCGCGCGTACGACGCCGCGCTCCTGGCCGACCTCCCCGAGGGCGTGGACCCCTGCGGCGAGCGCGGCGAGTTCCACACCTTTGTCTCGGACGGCCCGGGCTTCCGCGATCCGGTTGGATACGAGACCGGCGAGGTGGTCACCTTCGACGAGCGGTTCGTCTACTGCGACCTGCTGCCGGTGGAGTCGCCGGCGGCGGATGAAGCGGCGTCATGACCCATCCCCTCCGGCAGAATCGAACGATGCGCATCCTTCCCATCCTTGGCGCCGCGCTGGCGCTGCTCGCGTCCGCCACGTCGATGGCGCAGACGCCCGCCGCGCCTCCGCCTCCCTCCACCGTCGGGGCCGACGCGCATCCCGGGCGGCACACGGTGATGGTGGATGGGCACGGGCTGACGGTGTGGGAAAAGCGGCCGGCGCAGGCGCGCGGGGCCATCCTGCTCATCCACGGGCGCACGTGGAGCTCGCTCCCCAACTGGGACCTGCAGGTGCCGGGGGAGGACCGCTCCGTGATGGATGCGCTGGTGCGGGCGGGATACGCGGCGTACGCGCTGGACCAGCGGGGCTACGGCGCCACGCCGCGCGACTCCACGGGGTGGCTCACTCCCAGCCGCGCGGTGGCGGATGCGGGCGCGGTGCTGGCGTGGATCCGGGCGCGGGAGGGCGGCGTGCGGCCGGCGGTGGTGGGATACTCGCGGGGCGCGGCCGTCGCGCTGCTGACGGCGCAGCGGCACCCGGAATCGCTCTCGGCCGCCGTGCTCTACGCCTTCGCGCTGGACCCGGACGTCCCGCTATCCAACGCGTCCACCACCGCGCCCCTCCGCTCGCGGACGACGGCGGAGGCGGCCGCGTCGGACTTCATCATGCCCGGCGCGGCGTCGCGCGCGGTGGTGGACGCGTACGTGCGCCAGGCGCTCGCGAGCGACCCGGTGCGCGTGGACTGGCGGCAGGAGGCGGAGCTCACGCCGGATCCCGCGGCCGTGCGCGTGCCCATCCTGCTGCTGCACGGCGTGGGTGATCCGCTGGCCGAGGTGGAGAAGCAGTCGCGGCTGTTCGCCCGCCTGGGCACGCCGGACCGCGCCTGGGTCATCCTCCCCGACGCCGACCACGCCGCGCACGTGGAGAACGCGCATGCGCAGTGGGTGCACGCCATCGTCCGCTTCCTGGAGCAGCCGCGCGCGCCGCGTTGAGCACGTTCGGCTGAGCGGCTGAAGCCGCCGCAACAACGGCGGAAAGCCTCACAAACTGCGTGAGGCTTCAACAGCGTTCCGATTAGATCGATCGGGCCTGCGGATCTGCACGGAGCCGCCAGTCCGCGCAGGCGGACTTCGTGTAGTCGTTGCGGCGAATTCATTCGCTCTGCCCCGCCTGGATCATCTCTGCTCTGCCCGGCCCGGGACCATCCCCTGCTCTGCCCTGTCCGGCGGAACCCCCGACGGTCGCACGACGAGCCGTATCGGATTCCCTTCCTTGTTCATCAGCCGCTCCACGCCGCGGGCCACGTCTTCCAGCGGAAGGATGTCGCTGATGGAGCGCGACACGTCCAGCCGGCCGCGGGCCACGATGTCCACGAGCTGGTCCAGGTGCCGCTTGTGGTATCCCAGGTGCCCCAGCAGCGACTGCGACCGCACGCCGAAGTTCACCCCCGCGCCCAGGCGGATGGGCTCCGGCGAAAGCCCGATCATCACCACCCGCCCGTGCCGCCCGATGCATTCCGCGGCCTGCGCCAGCACCGCGTTCGCCCCCACCAGGTCCACCGCCAGGTCCAGCCGCCGCCCGCCCGTGATCTCGCGGATGCGCGCCGGCACGTCCTCGCCCACCGGGTCCAGCACGTAGTCGGCGCCGCGGTCCAGCGCGCGGGCGCGGGCATCCGGCAGCGGGTCCACGGCCACGATGAGCGCCGCGCCCGCCATCCGCGCGATCTGCACCGCGTGCACGCCCAATCCGCCGATCCCCCACAGCCCCACGAACTCGCCCGGCCGCAGCGCGCCCCGGTCGATGAGCCCGGCATAGGGCGTGGAGACGGCATCCGCCAGGATCGCGGCCTGCTCGAACGGGATGTGGTCCGGCACGGGCGTGAGGACGGTGTACGGCACCACGATGTACTCGGCCCAGGCGCCGTCGTAGTCGAAGCCCATGATGCGAAAGTGCAGGCACTCCGCGTCGCCGCGGCCCAGCGCGCAGTTGGCGCAGGCGCCGCACTGCCGCCCGCCCGCCATCACCACGCGCTGCCCCGGCGCCCACCCCGGCACCCGCTCGCCCACGCGCTCGATGACGCCCGCCGCCTCGTGCCCCGGCGTGACCACGGGGAGCGAGCTGCGCAGCGACCCGTCGATCAGGTGCACGTCCGAAAGGCAGATGCCGCATGCCTTTACCTGCACCAGCACGTCCAGCGGCCCCGGCTCGGGGATCGGCACGTCCTCCACCGTGAGCCGGCGCGTCGCGCTGTCGAAGCGGGCTGCCCGCATGGGAACTCCAGTGCGAAAGTGCGAAAGTACGAAAGTGCGTTAGTGCGTTAGTGCGTTAGTGCGTTAGTGCGTTAGTGGTCCGCACGATCGCGGCTGACAGCACAGTCCGGAATCGTATCATCATCTCCGTCAGGGGGTGCGCACGTCCGGGGCTGCCGGGACGGGACGGATGGATGTGCGGATTCGCCTCCCTCAGGCGTTGGCTGGAACGGAGCGTTTTGCAGGTTCCCCGGACGGGAGTGTGCCCATGAAACCTCGCTTCGTCGGTCTGCTGGTGGCGGTGCTCGCGTGTGCGGCCTCGGAGGCGCGTGCCCAGGATCCGACCCTCACGGCGTTTCGCTCGGAACGCGAGCTCACGCGGTTCCTGCGTTCGCTGGAGCCGCCGCCGCCTCCCCCACGCCTGCCGACACCGGCGCCCGCGCCACCGGTCGTGCTGCCGCTGCCTCCCATCCCCAACGAGCCGCTGACGTGGGAGGGGCCGGTGGAGCAGTGGCCCGCCGTCATCACGGGACGCGTCACGGAACAGGGGAGCGGGCAGCCGCTCCAGGGGGTGCAGGTGAGCCGCGTGGGGAGCGACGTGAGCGTCATCACCGGCCAGGGTGGCATCTTCCGGCTGGTCATCCCCCGCACTCAGTTCCAGCCCGGCGGGCCGGCAACCCTCCGGGCGGCACGGATCGGGTTCACGGCCGGGACGAGGACGGTGACGCTGCACCCGGGCGCGCAGACGGTAGTGGAATTCACCCTGTCGCCCGACCTGCTGGGGCTGGATGAGCTGGTCGTCGTGGGATACGGCCAGACGGAATCCATCACCAACACCCAGGAGGAAGGGGCGGACGAGGGCGGCATCGTCAAGGTGCACGGCGACTACCTGGTGATGCTGCGCCGCGGCCGATTGTTCACCGTGGACGTGGGCGGCGGACGGCTGCGCCCCGTGGACGCGGTGGATGCGTTCGGGCCCGGCATCGATCCGGGCGAAACGTGGTACGACGAGCTGCTGGTAAGCGACGGGCACGTGGTCGTCATCGGCTACAGCTACGACCGGAACGGTACGGAAGTCGGTCTCTTCGACATCGGGCGGGACGGGCGGCTGCGGTACCGGTCCACGTACCACCTGCGCTCCAGCGACTACTACGCGTCGCGCAACTACGCCAGCCGGCTGGTGGGGGGCAAGCTGGTCCTCTACGCGCCCGTGGGCGTGGGCAAGGCCGGCGACGTCGACGAGTGGATGCCGGCCATCCGCCGCTGGCACCCCGGCGGCGCGGAGGAGGAGTTCCAGCCCACGCTGCGCCCCACGCGCATCTATCGCCCGGGGCGGGAGGTGAGGCCTGGCGATGACCTGCTGCTGCACACGGTGACCACCTGCGGCCTGGACGACGGCGAGCTGGACTGCGAGTCCGCGGCAGTGCTGGGGCCGGAGGGGCGCGTGTTCTACGTCTCGTCCACGGCCGTGTACGTGTGGGTGAGCGACGGGTGGGGGGATGCGGGGCCGCGGCGGGCCTCGTCCATGGTGTACCGCATGCCGCTGGACGGCTCGGCGGTCACGGCGCTGGGGGTGGAAGGCAGCCCCACGGACCAGTTCTCGTTCCTGGAGAGCGACGACGGGCACCTGAACGTGCTCGTCCGCTCCGAGGGCATAGGCGAGTCCATGTGGGCCTCGGAATGGGCGGACGGCGACGTGCGGCTGCTGCGCGTTCCCCTCACCCGGTTCGGCAATGGGCGGCGGCCGGCGCCGCGCACCGCCTATCGCGTGCTCCCCCGCCCGGACGAGAACCACGACACCTTGCAGAACCGCTTCGTGGGCCGCCACCTGCTGTACGGCACCGGGAGCGGATGGGACTGGCCGGAGAGCGGCGCATCGACCCTGTACGCCGTCCGCTACCGCGGCGGGGAGCTGGCGCAGGTACGGCTGCCGCACGGGGTGGACCGCATCGAGGTGATGGGCGGAGACGCGGTGGTCGTGGGCTCGGACTCGGCGGACCTGCACTTTACGGGCATCCGGCTGCGGGGCGAGCCGCGCATCGCACAGCGGTACGTGGAGCGGCAGGCCTCGCAGGGGGAGACGCGCAGCCACGGCTTCTTCTACCGCGCCGACCGGCCGGACGAAGGGGTGCTGGCCCTTCCCGTGCGCGGCCCGGGAAGGCCCGGGTACGAGCACCTGTTCGACGAATCCGCGTCCATCCTGTTCCTGCGCAACGCGGACGCGCAGTTCCGCCCGCTGGGCGAGCTGGAGGCGCGCCCGGAGAACGAAAGCGACGACGGGTGCGTGGCCAGCTGCGTGGACTGGTACGGCAACGCGCGGCCCATCTTCCTCCGCGGGCGCACCTTCGCATTGCTGGGCTACGAGATCGTGGAGGGCGCGCTGGACGGCGGCCGCCTGCGCGAGGTGCGCCGCGTGAGCTTCGCCCCGCCCGCCACGCAGGCCAGGCGCTGACGGGAACTGCGGGTCTCACGGGAGGACGCGGAGGGCGTGGAGGACGCGGAGAAAAGGGTTCTCCGCGTCCTCATTCGCCTTGCGGATTGCGCGAATGCGCCGCAGCTTCGCCCGATGGAGGCAGATCGGCCGGGCATGCAGGACCACCGGCGCCGCGTGGATTCTGCCCAGAGCGACCGTTGGGCACGGGCGAGTAGATCCTTCGGTCGGCGCCGGAGTGTGCGTCGCGGTCGAGACCCGTCGGCGCTCCCTCAGGAAAGCAAGGCTGTGCACGAAGCCGCCAGTCCGCGCAGGCGGACTTCGTGTAGTTGTTGCGGCGAATTCATTCGCTCTGCCCGACGGGTTCCTGCCGCCGCATGCTGCCTGGCATCCAACACCCTACGACTGCAATGCGATACAGGCTGGCCATCTTCGACTTCGATGGCACGCTGGCGGATTCGCTCGGCTGGTTCATGGGCGCCATGAACGAGTGCGCGGACCGCTTCGGGTTCCGGCGCGTGGAGCCGCACGAGATGGAGACGCTGCGGGGATACGACACGCGGCAGATCATTGCCCACCTGCGCGCGCCCGCGTGGAAGATGCCGCTGATCGCGCGGCACATGCGGTCTCGGATGAAGGCGGACATCGGCGGTATCGCGCTCTTTGCCGGCGTGGACCGGCTGCTGGACGCGCTCACGGCCGCCGGTGTGCGCATCGCCATCGTCACCTCCAACGCGGAGGAGAACGTGCGCCGAGTCCTGGGGCCGCGCAACGCCGCACGCGTCCAGCACTTCGAGTGCGGGGCCAGCATCCTGGGCAAGCAGCCCCGGATGCGAAAGGTGCTGCGCGCCGCCGGCATCCCCGCCGCGCAGGCCATCAGCATCGGCGACGAGATCCGCGACCTGCACGCCTCGCGCGCCGCCGGCATCCCGTTCGGCGCCGTCGGCTGGGGCTTCACCACGCTGGAGGCCCTCCGCGCCCAGGCACCCGACGCGGTGTTCGAGACGATGGACGAGATGATCACCGCGCTCACCGCCCCGGAATCCGCTCGCGTCCCCACGTGACGGCATCGCGCGGGAGCATCGGATCGGTAGGACACGGAGTTCTACTGCCATCTTTTGAAGCTGGAATGCACATCCGATCCGGAAATCCTGGTATGATGCCGTGATCCGGTGGATTGGACGAAGGACATCGAACGAAAGAAGAAGGAGCGGAGGACGGGACGAATCCCATCCTCCGCTCCTTTTACATTCGCGGTGGGTCCTTCATACCAGATCCGAAAAAACACTTGGTCTCACCCAGAGGGAACAGAGGGAACAGAGGAGGAATGTCTGTTCTCTGTTCCCTCTGTTCCCTCTGGGTGAGAATTGTTCTTTTCCCGGATCCGGTATCAGTCCATCAGAACGCCGGCAGGTACGGCAGCACGTACGGCGTGGTGCGCCAGGGGCTGGCCAGCAGCGGGCCGGCCATCCCCGCCCCGCCCGCGCCGGCGGGTCCGGCCGTGGAGTTCCACCAGTTGCTGGTCACGCTGACGCTCGTGGTGGTGAGGTTCCGGATACCCAGCCCCACGTTGTTCACGAAGTTGCAGTTGTGGACCTGTACGGCCGCGTACTCCATCAGGATCGCGTCCTGGTCGCCATCGCGGATGTCGCACGAGGCGACGATCGCGGTGCTGGACGCGATGTACAGCCCGGGCCCCGCAGCCGCCCGGATGCGCGTGCTCTCGATGCGGGCATTGGAGCCCAGCTCCACGGCGGGCAGGTTGCTGTTGGTCGTCGTATCCACGCGGGTACGGCTCAGGCGCGAGTTGAGCGAGTGCAGGCTGGCCGCGGCGCCGCTCATGCGGATGACGGAGCTGTCCACGATCACCCGGTGCCCGTCGAACGCGGTCACCGCCGCGCTGTGGATCCCCACGTGCTCGATGCGGGTGTTGGTCACGTAGTTGAGACTCGTGCGCGCGCCCTCGAAGAGCAGCCCTCCCCAGCCGTACGCCGGGTCGCTGGCCGTCAGGAGCACGGGGCTGGCCGGCGTGCCGCGCGAGCTCAGGCGCCCGCCGTTGCGCATCTCCATCCGCGTGTCGTCGTCGAACACGATCCGGACGCCGGGCAGCAGCGTGAGCACGCCCGCCGAGTCCACCACGATGGGGTCGTTCACCGCCCGCACGGGAATGCGGGGGCCCAGCGTCACCGTGCCGCGGAACGGCTCGCCCATGACGACAAGGGTGTCGCGCGCGTTGCCCAGCACGCTGTCCAGCAGCGCGGGCGTGGGGTACAGCCGGGCGAGCGCGGCGGCGCCCAGCGCCACCCCGTAGGTGCGGCCACCCACCACCCGGACCGGCTTGCTGTAGGCGCTCAGCGCCGCCTCGGTGCTCACCTGCAGGCCCAGGCCGCCGCTCCCCTCGATGCGTCCGCCGCTCAGCAGCACGCCGGAGCCGCGCACGGTCACACCGGCGCCCGCGGCGTTGCGCACCACCATGGACTCGAAGCGGCTGTTCGCGCTCAGCTCCACCGCGGGCATCCACCGGTTGGTGGTGGTGTCCACGCGGCTGCGCGACAGGCGCGAGTTGGGCGCGTACAGGGCCACCGCCTGCCCGCTCTGCCGGATGACGGCGCTGTCCACGTACACGGCGTGGGCGTCCGCGGCGTAGATGGCCGTGCTCTCCAGGCCCACGTGCTCCACCCGCGCGTTGGTCACGTAGCTGGGCCCCGCCGGCGCGCCGAAGAGCCAGATGCCCCCCCACCCGCGGATCGGGTCACGGGCGGTGAGCACCACCTGCGCCGTGTCGCGGCCGCGGATGTAGAGCCGGCCGCCCTCCTGCGCGGTGAGGTCGGCCCACGGCTCGAAGCAGACCACGGCGCCGGGGGCGATGGTAATGCGGCCCGCGCCCGTGACGTACACCTGGCCCGTGACGCGGTGGGGGCCGGCGGCCCGGGTCCACGTCTGCGCGGTGGTGATGTTCTCGCCGAGGTGCGTGGTGCCGCCGGTGCCGGCGCAGGCGGGCGTGACGAGCAGGGACGGCCCGCCCGCGGGGGCGGCGGCGCGGTCCTGCACGAGCGTGGGCGCGTCGCAGGCGGCGAGCGCGGCGACGAGGAGCGCACCGGCCGCGGTGCGCAGGAGCGGGGCGTTGCGGGATTGCATGGAGATGGTCGGGCGATTCAGGGGGACCGCCCGGAGCGGGGCTCCGGCGCGGCAGGGAAAGAAGTGGATCGGATGAGAAAAGCGCCGCCTGGCGGGAGGGGCGGCGCACGGCGGTCAGCGGACCCGGAACGGAGGATTTCGCGGCCCGTGGCGGCGTTCGGGATGCCGCCACGCGCGCAGACCAGCCGGTGGCGCGCGGCAGGATGATAATCCGAATTCTTCAATTTCGCAACAGCTATTCGTCCCCGTCATTGGGGAGAAAACGGGGGGATCGGCCTGACGAAATCCATCCGTTCAGCTACCCGGACAATGTATGCCGTCGCAAGTGCGCAGGCAGGTTACTGTTACATGTTTCTGTATCATTCGGGCACCTGTATGAAAAAAGCGGAGGAGGGGATCGATCCCCTCCTCCGCTCCTTCGACCTTCACGTACGCCCGTCAGTCCATCAGAACGCGGGCACGTACGGCAGCACGTACGGCGTCGTGCGCCAGGGCGTGTGGATGACGCCCTCCGCGGCGCCGTCCCCGCCCGCGCCGGCGGGACCGTCGGCGCTCCCCCACCAGTTGTAGCGCGCGTCCGGATTTCCGCCATACGCCGCCTGGACTCCCACGCCCCCGTTGTTGACCAGGTTGCAGTTGCGGACGAGGGTCGTCTGCTCCGGGAAGAAGATCCCCACGCCGTCGCCGTCACGGATCTCGCACGAGGCCACCACCACCGTGGGCGACGCGACCGTAAGCCCGATTCCGGACGCCGCGCGGATGAGCGTGCTCTCGATGCGCGCGTTGGCGCCCAGGTTCACGGCGGCGAGCTCGCTGCTGTACGTGGTGTCCACGCGGGTGCGGCTCACGCGCGAATTGGTGGAGTGCAGGTACAGGGCGCCGCCGCCCGCGTTGCGGATGACCGAGCTGTCCACGATCACCCGGTGGTACAGGTCGGCATGCACGCCCCACCGGTCCAGTCCCGTGTGCTCCACGACCGTGTTGGTCAGGTAGCTGGTGACGGCGGTGCTAAAGTTCTCAAAGCGCAGGCCGCCCCAGCGCGCCGTGGGGTCGTCGGCCGTGAACACCACCGGCGCCGCCTTGCTGCCGCGCGCGTTGAGCCGCCCGCCGTACGCGAACTTCATCTCGATGTTGGGCGAAAAGGCGATCCGCGCTCCCGGCAGCGCCGTAAACACACCCAGGGTATCAACCGACACGTAGAACGTCGTCCGCACCGGCAGGCGCGGCCCCACCGTGACGGCGCCCCGCGACAGGCTGCCGCCGTCGATCACGAGCGTGTCGCGCGCGTTCCCCAGCAGGCTGTCCTGCTGGGCGGGCGTGGGATACAGCAGGGCCATCGCCATCAGGTTCAGCTCCGCGCCGTACGACCCGCTCCCCACCACCCGGATGGGCCGCGTGGAGCTGCCCAGCACGGTGCTGGAGCTGCCCCACCGGTCGTGCGGCACCCGCAGGCCGGTGCTGCGGCTGCCCTCGATGCGCCCGCCCAGGAGCGTCACGCCACCGCCGCCCACGTCCAGCCCCACGCCCGCCGACCCGCGGATCACCGTCCCCTCGAACTTCACGGCGTTGCGCAGGGACACGGCCGCCAGGCCGCGGGCCGTCGTCGTGTCCACGCGGCTGCGGGACAGGCGCGAGCCGGCCGCCCCGAGCTCCACCGCCCGGCCGGACTGCCGGATGACCGCGCTGTCCACGATCAGGGGGTGTCCCGTGGCCGTGATGGCGACCGCGTCCACGGCCGCGTGCTCCACCCGCACGTTGGTCAGGTAGCTGGCGCCCACGCCGTTGGTGTGGGTGAAGAACAGTCCCCTCCACCCGAGCGCCCGCTCGCGCGCCGTGAACACGATCTGCGCGGTGTCGCGGCCCCGGGCCAGCAGCCGGCCGCCGTTCTCCACGATCATGCTGGCGCGGGGCGCAAAGCACACCACCGCACCCGGCTGAATGACCAGCCGCCCGCCGTTTTCCACGTAGACGTAGTTCTCGACGTAGTGGGGGCTGCCGGCGCGCGTCCACGTCGCGGGCCCGTAGTAGGCCTCGTAGGAGTGCGTCGTCTTGGGGTTCGCGCACGCCGCGGAGATGAGCAGGGACGGCTCGCCTCCGCGGGCGGACGCCTGCTCTCCCGTGCCGGTGGGCACGTCAGCGCAGGCACCCACGACGCCCGCGAGGAGCGCGAACGCGGCGGCGCGGAAAACGAACGAGTTCCGTGGATGCATCGGGATGGTTCCTGGACAGGTCGGGGGCGGACCGCGGCGGGAGTTGGATCCCGGCCCCGGTCGGGGACGCGGACGAACAGAAACGACGCCGCGCTGACGAGGGTCAGCGCGGGTGATGGCGGATGTGCGGATCGGGGAATTTACGGTTTTCTGGCACGGGGGGAAAGAGGTTTCTCCCCGGCGGCAGGCGCGCGAGAACCGCGTGGACCGGCGGCTCCCGACGCAGAAAAATAACCAACAACTCCTTGCAATGCAACGGGTTGGACACGCAGCGAGGCGGCATCCTTCCGCCCGGAACGCGGCCGGTCACGGGGAGCGCGGCGTGGACGATCCGCGCCTGTCCTTTGCTGCCGATTCCATCCGAATTGCACGCCTGGAGGGGGCCGGGACCGGGGCTTGCAGCCGGCCGCCGCGGATCCGCATCCGGACCACGCGTCCTCCCCATCCGCCGCACACCGACCATGCGCCTGCGCACGCTCGTCCTGTCCGCCGCCGTCCTCCCGTTCGCCGTTGCCGCCTGCGCGGCGCCCGCATCGCGCCCCGCCATGGGGACGGCCCCGCGCGCGCTCCCCGCGGACGCGCCGCCGCCCGCGCTGGAGGCCATCACCGAGGCGGAGCTGCGGCGCGACGTCTTCGCCATGGCGGCGGACTCGTTCCGCGGGCGCGAGGCGGGCGAGCTGGACGAGATGCGCGCCTCCATGTGGGTGGCCGAGCGGGCGCGCGAGGCCGGGCTGCGCCCCGCGGGCGACGACGGCACCTACTTCCAGTTCTTTCCCCTGCGCCGCGTGCGCATCGCCGGCAACAGCCGCGTGACGGTGGGCGGCGCGGAGCTGGCGCTGGCCCGGGACGTGGTGGTGGCGGCGCCCGTGGACGCGCGGGTAGACCTGCCCATCGTCTGGGTGGGCGCGGGGCGCGAGGCGGACGTGGCGGGGATGGACCTGCGCGGCAAGGCCGTGGCGGCGCTGACGGGGGCGCCCAACACGGTCCCGGTGCGGGAGATCAGCCTCTGGTCGCGGCGCTACACGCAGGCGGCCGTCCGCGACCGTGCGGCGTTCCTGGCGGAGCGCGGGGCCGCCGCCGTGATCCTGGTGTCGGATTCCGTGGCGGAGACGCAGTTCGCCGTCACGGGCGCGGCCATGCTCCGCGGCCGCTACGCCCTGGCGGACGCCGGCGAGCAGCGCCCCGCGGGCGCCCCGCCCGTGCTCTGGGTGCGCGGATCGATGCGGGAGGCCTTGCAGCGGCCCGGCGCGCGGCTGGTGGCGGAGCTGGCGAGCGAGAGCTTCGTCTATCCCTCCGTGAACGTGATCGCCGTGGCGCCGGGGACGGACGCGGGGCTGCGGGGCGAGTACGTGCTGTTCAGCGGGCACCAGGACCATGACGGCATGCGGGTGCCCGTGGCGGGGGACAGCATCTGGAACGGCGCGGACGACAACGCCACGGTGAGCGTGGCCATGCTCGCCATCGGCCGGGCGTTCGCGCGGCAGCCGGGGCGGCGCAGCGCGCTCTTCGTCTGGCACGGGGCGGAGGAGCGCGGGCTGCTGGGCTCGCGCTGGTTCGTGCGGCATCCCACGGTGCCGCGCGAATCCATCGCCGCCGTGCTGAACGGGGACATGATCGGCCGCAACCACCCGGACAGCGCGGCGCTCCTTGGCGTGGTGCCGCCGCACCGCAGTTCCGGCGACCTGGTGGAGATGGCGATGCGCGCCAACGCGCAGGTGTCGCGGTTCGCCCTGGACAGCACCTGGGACGCGACCACGCACCCGGAGGGATGGTTCTTTCGCAGCGACCACCTGCCCTACGCCTGCGCCAACATCCCGTCCCTCTTCTTCACCACGCTGCTGCACCCGGACTACCACACGCCGGAGGACGAGGCGGAGCGCATCGACATGGCCAAGCTCACGCGCGCCACGCGGTGGATGTACGCCGCCGGCTGGTTCGCCGCGCAGGCCGACCAGCGCCCGCGCCTGGAGCCCGGCTTCCGGCTGGAGCGCCCCTGCACGCCCTGAATCCGAGGACGGCCAGGACGCGTCGAGGGTTTTCGCCCCGCCCGTGCCGTCATTCTGCGGGCGATCCCGGCCGTGTCTGGTCGAGCCGCTCCACGACGCACCGGCGAGGTTCCGTCTGAGGCGCCAATGCACGATCGTCCAGCCACGGCAGGCTTTTACCGATCGCGATCAGGTGGATCTGTGCATGAGCGGGCATTGGCGCCGTAGGGCCAGTATCCTCTCATACCAAAGCTGAGAATCCCTTGTGCACACAGGAACCGCATTTCACGCAGAGCCGCAGAG
>DATING010000353.1:0-2677 GCA_035474555.1 Longimicrobium sp.
CGGACTACCCGCGCCGGCTCACGGAGCTGCACCTGACGTACCGCGTGACGACGGACTCCGCACGCGAGCACGTGGAGCGCGCCGTACAGCTCTCGTTCGACAAGTACTGCTCCGTGGCGGGTTCGCTGGCGCCGGACACGAAGATCACCTGGGACGTGGAGCTCAGCACGCCCATGGGCGGAGAGTAGCTCCGCCGCTCATCCCCCTCCCGGCCAGCTCTCACGCGGACGAGGGAGGTGTGCTGCAGCGTGATCGAGCGGGCGGAGCGGGCGCGGGCTCATCTTGCGCCGGGTACAGGATCTGCATAATGTTTGCACAATCTTGGTAACCGGCACAGGAAGTCCAGATGTCCCACCTTTCCCCCGGCGAGCGCGGCTCGCAGATGACGCTGCTGATCCGCTCGCGTTCGCTGCGGCGCCGCGCGGGCGAGGTGATGGAGCGCGCCGCCGCCCTCCGCGAGCGTTCCGGCCAGCTGCTGAAGGCCGCCCGCGCGGATTCCCTACCTGAGCCGCCCGCGCCCGCGAAACCGGAGGATGCGCCGGTCCCTGCGCTCGCCGCAGACGCGGATGATGCGGATACGCTGCACTGGTACCGCGCGCAGGTCCGGGAGATGCTCGCCGCGGGATGGAGCGCCCAAGAGCTGGCCGACGTGGGCGTCACGGACGGCCTGCTCCGCGAGCTAGGGCTGCACGGGATGGAGTGAGCGCCGCGTTCAGCCGTCCGCGGGGAACTCGATGTGCTCGGACGGAACGGCGTCCGTGAGCCACACGCCGTTGTCGCTGCGGTAAAAGGCGTGCCCCGCCGTGTGCATCCGCCCGGCGAGCACGCGCAGCACCGTCGGCCGTCCGTGCCGCCGCCCGACTGCGACGGCCGTTGCCTCGTCCGTAGACAGGTGCACGTGCGTGCGCTTGCCCGGGCGAAGGCCGCCGCGGTGGATGGACGCCACGTTGACGTCCGCCGTGCCGTGGTACAGCACCTCCGGCGGCGCCTGGGGCTCCAGCCCGAGCTGCACCGGCACGGAGTGCCCCTGGCTGGCGCGGATGCGGTGTCCGTCCGGGCTCAGGGCAAAGCGCTGCTTGTCGTTCTCCGCCACCACGCGGCCCAGCGTGGCGCGGTCCAGTGCGATGTCCGCGCGCCCGGCCGCCGCCAGCAGCGCATCGACCTCCACCCATCCCGCCTCGTCCAGCCGCAGCCCCACGGACTCCGGCGCGTGCCGCAGCACCTTGCTCATCCACCGGCTGGTCTTCACCAGCGATCGATCCATCGACATCGCGTTTCTCGTCGTTCTTCCGTCAGTCCCATCCTCCGCCGAGGAGACAGGACCTGCGGGGGTGATTCAAGGCCGTGCGCACACCTGCACGGCGAATGAATTCGCGGCACCGAACACGTGATGTCGGCCTTCGCCGACGGGTTCAGCGCGGGCGGGTGCCGTGGGATGCACGGGGTTCCGGCGGGGGCGTTCGCGACCTGGGTGCCCGCGACTTTCCGCATCCACACGGCGAGCGGTCAGACGGCCTTGCGCACGCACCACGTGGTCATGGCGCGCAGATCCTGCACGTTGGTCGTCTTGATGGGATCCAGCAGCGTGCCGCCCAGCGCTTCCGTCCGCGCGAGCAGCCCCGCCTGGTCCACCAGGAAGCGCCGCGAGCCGTCCGGCAACCCGTAGACGCCGTCGCCGACCGGCTGCACCCGCGCCTCGATGCCGATGCTGCTCGCCAGCCGCGCGAACAGCAGCCCGCCGGGCCGCAGCACGCGCCACATCTCGTTCAGCATCGCGTCGAAGTGCGCCGGGTCGCGGGCAAAGTGCAGCACGGCGCTGCTGATCACCGCGTCCATGCTCGCATCGGGCTGCGGCAGCGCATCCACCTCCGCCACCTGGATCTGCTCCCGCGGCAGGGCGGGGGCCAGGCGCGCGGCCAGGTCCCGCACGCGCGCCACGGACCGCGGATCGCGATCCACCGCGTGCACGTCGAAGCCGGCGCGCAGCAGGTAGACCAGGTTGCGCCCCGCGCCGCATCCCGCGTCCAGCACCGCGCGCACGCCGTCGAAGCGCCCGCGGAGCAGCTGGTCGAACAGGTAGATGTCGATGTCCCCGAACGCCTCGTGCAGGGCGACGGAGGGAGAGGGCGATCCAGGCATGGGGTCCACGGTGGATGGGGGGGGCGGCGGGCGCCGGGATCAGCCGCCGGTCCGAGTCATTCCTGGCGATGCGGCGGCTCGTACCGCTGGAACATGCAGCCCGGCCCGGCGGGGATGTAGACGAAGCCGTGCCGCGTTTCGCCCGCATCCGCGAACACGCTCACGCCGCGGTACTCGCCCACGCGGGCCAGGCCGGCGGGGGGAAGCTGGAGCGGCAGACCGTACTGGATGTGGTTCAGGCCGCGGAAGACGATCACCTCGTTGCGCTGATACCAATCCGACCCGGCCGCGTACTCGCTCGCCGGCGACACGTCGGAGAGCCGCCGCCCGTCCAGCGTCACCGTGTCGCCCGTGGCGGGATGGATGCGGACGGGGATCATCTCCAGCGCGCCGTTCCGAAGCACGCACACCTGCGCCTCGCCGCTCACCCTCGGTCCCGCCGATGCGGACGCCGGGGCCGGAGGCGCGGCAGGCGCGGGCCGCTCCGCCTCCGGCATCGAGCGCGGGCCGCATGCGGTGACGAGCGCGGCCGCGAGCA
>DATING010000354.1:0-5668 GCA_035474555.1 Longimicrobium sp.
CGTCGTCGTTGCGGCTGGGCGTGCGCGGGCGCGGCTGGAACGCGCGCTTCGCGAGGGCGCCGTATCGGTGGTTCGTGAGCGTCGTCGTCATGCGGGCTCGCCTCGGGTGATGACTATGACGATGATGCATTTTCGCCCGCCCGTCAAGGGTGTCCAGAATCCGTTCGTGCGCTGGCGCAATGCGATCTCGTACGCTCCGCGCGGTGGCGGGTTCCGATGCGAAAAGCCCGCCTGGACGGGGTTCAGGCGGGCTTCCATCGATCGGCATCCGTCCCCGTGATCAGGGCTGCGCCGCCTTGCGACGCGCCTCCCAGTCCACGAGCGGCGCATCCACGATGGCGTTCTGCACGGCGTCCGCGACGGCCCGACGCAGGGCCACGTGCTTGTTGTTCTCCGCCGTGGGGTTCACCCGCGTGGTGAGCAGGATGACGAACAGGCCGCGCTCGGGATCCATCCACAGCGACGTGCCGGTGTAGCCCGTGTGGCCAAAGCTGCGCGTGGAAAAGAACCGTCCCGCGCTCGATTCGCCGGACGGCGTGTCCCAGCCCAGGGCACGGCTGGCGCCCGGGCCCTGCGGCGCCGTCCACCGCGCGACCGTCTGCGGCTGCAGGATGCGCACGCTGCCGTACTCGCCGCCGTTCAGCAGCATCTGCGCGAACACGGCCAGGTCCCGCGCGCTCCCGAAGAGCCCCGCGTGCCCGGCCACGCCGCCCATGGCCCACGCGTTGGGATCGTGCACCTCGCCCCAGATCAGCCCGCCGCGCGCGCTGTCCCGCTCCGTGGCGGCAATGCGCTCGCGCGGCAGGGCCGGGCGGAATCCCGTCTCCCGCATCCCCAGCGGCACGAAGATGCGGTCGCGGACGAAGTCGTCCAGGGGCTGCCCCGTGATGCGCTCCATCACCAGCTGCAGGAGGATCAGGTCCCAGTCGCTGTAGACCGTCGCGGTGCCCGGCACGCTGCGCAGGGGGCGCAGGTTGATCTGCTCCAGGTACTGCTCGCGCCCGCGGAAGGTGCGGAAGAGCGGCGCGAACGACTCCAGCCCCCCGCGGTGGATCAGCAGCATCCGCACGGTGATCCCCGCCTTGGCCGGGTCCGTCAGCTCCGGCAGGTACGAGGCGACGGTGCGGTCCAGGTCCAGCCGCCCCTCCTCCTCCAGGATCATGGCCGCCGTCGTCGTGGCCACCACCTTGGTGACGGACGCCAGGTCGAAGAGCGTGCTGTCCGTCACCGCGGCCGAGCCGGGCGCCCACTCCACCGTGCCGTAGCCGCGCAGGTGCACCAGCCGCCCGTGCCGGCCCACCGCCATCGCCACGGCGGGCGCCGCGCGGTCCGCCACGGCCGCGCGCCCCAGCGAGTCCAGCTGCGCCGCCAGCCCCGGCGCCAGGCCCGCAGCGTCCATGGGCGCGGACGCGAGGACCGTCACCGCCTCCATCCGCGGCGCAGGGACGGGCGCCGGCGACGGCGCGACGGCGGGCGGAGGCGTGCACGCGGCCGCGAGTGCGGGGAGGGCGGCGAGCGCGAGCGGGCGGATACGCATGGGATCCTGGATGCGCGTGGACGGGATCGGCCGGACGAAAGTAGGGCGCGCGGACGGCTGGATCAAACCCCGCGCCGCATCCCGCAATCCGTTGTCGAATCCGGTGCCCTCCCGCGCGTTCACTGAACGCCGCCCCCGTCCGCAATCCGCGTTCAGAGAACGGGCGAACGGACGCAGGGTGGTATCGCGGCGCGGCGCTAGAATCTGGCAAACCGTTGTAGATCAGCTGCTTACGGAGACACGCCGATCGTCCGCGCGCGGGGAACGGCACCTGCCCCGCTCGGCCCTGCCGGCACCGGATACCCCGAACCCACGGCTGACCATGAAGCGTACATCCATCCTGCCCCTGCTCCTCCTTTTCGCCACCCTCGCGGCCTGCGGCGGCGGCGACAGCGCGGAAATGGCCGTCAGCACCGATTCGTCCGTGCCCGAATCGGCCGCGGACCCCAGCTACAGTGTGATCGTTCCCCCGCCTGCGATGGAACCCGGCGCGGTGTCCAGCACCGACGCGGCGTCCTCCACCCGCGACGCGGCCGCGCGCGGGCCGCAGGCGGAGACGGTGGCGCAGATCACGAGCGCCGACACGGTGGCCTTTGCGCCGGAGCAGCCGGGGATGATGCCGGGGACGTCGGCCGTGTCGCTGAACCCCATGCTCGTGCGCACGGGGCAGGCGGTGGTGCAGGTGGATTCGCTGGACCAGGGGATCGCGCGGGTCCGCGCCCTGGCGACGCGCGTGGGGGCCGTGGTGGGCAACACCACCATCAGCGCCGGCACGGAAGAGACGCGGCGCGCGCAGATGGAGCTGCGCATCCCCAGCATCAACTTCGACCGCGCGGTGGCCGGGCTGGATCCCATCGGCAAGGTGCAGTCGGTGAACGTGACCGCGGAAGACGTGGGCGAGGAGTACACGGACGTCTCCTCCCGCGTGGCCAACGCGCGGCGGCTGGAGGCGCGGCTGCTGGACCTGCTGGAGACGCGCAGCGGGCGGCTGGAGGAGGTGCTGAACCTGGAGCGCGAGGTGGCCCGCGTGCGCGAGGAGATCGAGCGCGCCGAGGGCCGGATGCGGTACCTGCGCACGCGCTCGTCCGTGAGCCTGCTCACCATCGCGCTGCACGAGCCGCAGGCGGGGATCGGCGGGCCTCCGAGCGACCGCCCCATCCGCGACGCGTTCGTGACGGCGTGGCACTCGTTCGTGCGCCTGGTGGCGGGGCTGATCTCGTCGCTCGGCGTGCTGATCCCCCTCGCGATCTTCGCCCTGGCGGGATGGCGCTTCTTCCGGTGGGTGTCCCGCCGCGAGAATGCGCGTGACGCCGCCTACCGCGAGGCCCTGCGCCGCGAGCGTGAGCGCCACCCGGCCCCGGCTCCCGCGGTGGAGGTGGAGGCGGAAGAGCCAGCCCTGCGCCCGTAGGCGGATCCGGGTCCCGATCCGGCCGGCGTCGGACGCGATCGGCGGATACACGACGGATGCATCAGCCCTCTCCGGCGATATCGCGGGGGAGGGCTGGTCGTTTGGGAGCGGACGTGCGATGAACCATCGTCCCATATACGGAAGCCCCGCGGGAGGGATAAGCGACTAAAGCCGCCGCTGGGAAAGCCATAAGCCCTGTGTCCGCTCGCTGCGCTCGCGGAACAGGGCTTCAACTGCCTGAAAAACAACTACACTCCGCCGGTGGCGTGGCACTGGCCCGTGACGGACAGTCCGCGCAGGCGGACTTTGTGTGTTCGTTGCGGCGAATTCATTCGCTCTGCCGAGGCTCGGCGGAAATCCGGCTCGGCTTGGCGGGGCTCGGCCGGAATTCGGCTGGCTTCTGCCGGAGCTCGGCCCGGACTCGATTCGTGTCGATCCAGGCACCCCATCGCTCCCAATCCGCCGATCCATTCGCCGGAATCCAAGCTCCGCACCAACGGGGGCCTTGCGGCGGCCGTCCGCGCGTGAAGGATTGTATCTCTCACATCAAAAACGCGGATACGGATGCCTGACCTCAAGCTGGGGGTGGTGGACCAGTCGCCGGTGCGCACGGGCGGCACGGCGGCGGATGCCGTGCGCGAGACGCTGGAGCTGGCGCGGATCGCCGAGCGCCTGGGCTACTCGCGCTACTGGCTGGCCGAGCACCACAGCACCAACTCGTTCGCGGGTTCATCGCCCGCCGTGCTCATCCCCGCCGTGGCCGGCGCCACGCGCCAGATGCGGGTGGGCTCGGGGGGCGTGATGCTGTCGCACTACTCGCCCCTGCAGGTGGCCGAGAACTTTCGCATGCTGGAGACGCTGTTCCCCGGCCGCATCGACCTGGGTGTGGGCCGCGCGCCGGGCGGGGACGCGCGCACCACGGCGGCCCTGCAGTACGGACGCGGGCAGGTGGGGATCGAGAACTTTCCCATGCAGGTGGAAGACCTGGTCGGCTGGACGACGGACGGGTTCGAGGACGGGCACCCGTTTCGCCGCGTGCGCGCCATGCCCCGCGCGCCCACCGTGCCGGAGCTGTGGATGCTGGGCTCCGGCGGCAGCAGCGCCTTTTACGCCGCGCAGGTGGGATGCGGATACTCGTTCGCGCAGTTCATCAGCGGCCAGGACGGCGCGGGGCTCGTGCGGCAGTACCGCGACCGGTTCCACCCCTCCGGGCAGCGCTCCGCGCCCGCGGCCAGCGTGGGGCTGGGCGTGATCTGCGCGCCCACGCAGGACGAGGCGCAGCGGCTGTCCGCCAGCCTGGAGCTGTGGCACCGGCGCATCATGCGCGGCCGGGACCGCGGCATCCCCTCGCCCGACGAGGCCCTGGCCGAGCTGGGCGCCGCGTGGACCCCGCCGCGCCTGGGCGACGACGGCGCGCGGATGATCGCCGGCGACCCGGGCCAGGTGCGCGACGAGCTGCACCGCATCGCCGCCCGCTACGGCGTGGACGAGCTGATGATCGTCACCGTGACCCACGACTGGGACGCCCGCGTGCGCTCCTACGAGCTGATCGCCGACGCGATGGGCCTCGCCCCCCGGCACGATGCTGCCGTGGTGTCCGCGGAGGCGGACAGCGTGAAGTTGTAGCCGCGAAGCCGCGAATTCATTCGCTCCCGGCCTCCCACACGGGCCCGGCTTCCGTCCGCCGGAACGCATCGGCCGAATCGCATCGGCCGAATCGCATCGACCGAATCGCATCGACCGAATCGCATCGGCCGAATCGCATCTGCCGAGACGCGTCCGCCGAAACGCATCTGCCGAATCGCATCGCCCGAGACGCATCGACCGAGACGCATCCGCACGCATCCGCATCCGCCGAAACGCATCGCCCCAAAACGGAACCAGCCCTCCCCCGGAGATCCGGGGGAGGGCTGGCGTCGTTCATCCGCCGGGGCGGCCCGCGGCTACTTGGTGCGGACGATCGTCACGTACACCTGCGACGGGAGCGCCTCGCCGTTGGTGCGGCGGGCGGTGAACGTGCCCACGCCGCCGGGGAGCACGCCGAACCGCGCGAAGCCGCCGGACCCGCTCTTGAGCAGCACCGTGCTCTCGCCCGAGGCCAGGTTGCGGGTGTTCGCCGGGAACGTGCCGAAGAAGCTGCGGAAGCGCCAGCTGGGCTGGTTGAACCGCGGGTCCAGGTTGGGCACCACGTCGTCCGTCCACACCGACGTGGTCCAGTCGCGCAGCATGGGACGCGGGTCCGTGCCCAGCGCCTGCTGCAGGTTGGCGAAGCCGATCACGTCGGTGTCCACCAGGTCGCGCCACAGCACCACGTCGTCACCCGCCCGGCGGTCGGCCGCGTACCGCAGGAACGCCCACGAGGCGCCGCGCGTGGGCAGGTCGTTGGCCCCGGCCTCGGTGCTGTCGTAGGGTGTCTCGTTGCTCGGCTCCTGCAGGTAGCGCTGGTACCGGCGCATGTTCTGGTCCATGTACGCCAGGTATGCGTTCTGCGCCCGCGGGGTGGCCTGCACCTGGGTACGGCTCAGGTTGGCGCGCGGCGTGGTGCCCGACGCGCGGTAGAACAGTACCTCCTCGGCGATGTGGCTGAGGCCCTCGTTCAGCCAGGTCTCCTCGTTCCAGCTGGAGGTCTCGGTGACGTACAGCCGGCGCGACGCGTTGATCAGGTGCTGGAACTCGTGCCCCACCGTGGCCACCGTGCTCTCCAGCACGTCGTTGACCGTGCG
>DATING010000355.1:0-7848 GCA_035474555.1 Longimicrobium sp.
GAGCGGATGGATTCCAGCCGGTACGCGGGCGCCATCCGCTTGAGGTCGCGCGCCAGCGTCGCGGGGTTGCAGGAGACGTAGATGATGCGCGCCGCGGGCGCCGCCATCAGTGCGTCCGCCGCCTCCCCCGCGATCCCCGCGCGCGGCGGGTTCAGCACGACGAGGTCCGCCGGCAGGTGGTCCGCGATCAGCGCCTCCACGGGACCCTCCACGAACACGGCCCCCTCCGGCGCAGCCCGGCGCGCCTCCGCCACGGCATCCGGATCCAGCTCGATCCCCGTCACGCTGGCCCCCGCACGGGCAAAGCGGCGCGCGTGCAGCCCGATGCCGCAGTACGCATCCACGATCCGCAGTCCCGCCACGTCGCCGGCGAGCGCCATCACGTGCGCCTCCAGCAGCGCCGCGGCCGCGCGGTTCACCTGGAGGAACGCGGCGCCGCTCAGCTCCACCGTCTCGTCGCCCCACGTCTCCGGCAGCCCGGGCGCGCCCGCGATGAGCCCCGCCGGCGCCTCGCCCGGCCGGTGCCACACGGAGACGAGCCCCGGCACCGCCTCGATCAACTCCTCCGGCCGGCCGGGCATGTATCCGCCCTCCACCAGCAGCGCCACGTCGCCAGACGCGTTCGCCCGCAGCGTCAATCGCAGCTGCTCGCCGGAGGGCAGCCGGCGCGCGTCCGGTCCCCAACTCGCGCGGATGCCGTCCCACACGCGCCCGATGGCCTCCTCGAACAGCAGGCAGCTGCCGTCCAGGTCCACGATCTCGTCCGGCTCGCCCAGCGCATGGAATCCCGCCACCACGCGCCCGTGCTCCTTGCGTCGCAACGCGAACGACACGCGGTTGCGGTAGCGGAACTCCGACGGCGACGGCACCACCTCCGGCGCCTCCACCGCCAGCCCGCCGATCCGCGTAAGCGCATCCGCCACGATGCGCGACTTGGCGCGGAGCTGCGCGTCGTACGGCATGTGCTCCAGCGTGCACCCGCCGCAGCGCGCGTAGAACGGGCAGGGCGCGTCCCGCCGCTCCGGCGACGGCTCCACGACGCGCAGCAGCCGCCCGCGCGTCCACCGGTCGCGTTTTTCCGTGAGGATGACCTGCGCCAGGTCCCCCGGCGCCGTGCGATGGACGAAGCACACGCGCCCGTCCGGCAGCCGCCCCACCCCCTCGCCCCCCGCCGCGATGGAGTCGATGCGCACCGTCACCGGCGACGGCGGGCGGCGCTGGCCCCCAGTTCCCCCGGGCTTCCCGGGTCCGCCTGGGCCGCCGCGCCCTCCCCCGCCCCGCCGCGGCCCGCGCGGACGACGCTCGCTCACCGCCCTCTCCAGCCCAGCCCCGCCCGCTTCCACGCGCTGCCGCCCGCGCCCGACGCGGCCGTGGACGCCTGCACGCGCGGCACGTTGCGCTGGGTCCGGCGCTCCTCTTCCAGCATCGCCGCCGCCAGCGCCGCCACGCGGATCGCCTCGTCCGAGGGCTCGTCCGCCAGCAGGTCGTGCGTATCCAGGTAGCGGATGTCCAGCTTGCCGGCGCGAAAGTCCGGCTCGTCCATCACCCGCAGGTGGAAGGGGACGGCCGTGTCCACGCCCTCGATGCGCAGCTCCAGCAGGGCCCGCTTCATCCGGTCGATAGCCTCGATGCGCGTCGGCGCGTGCACGATCAGCTTGGCCAGCATGGGATCGTAGAACAGGCCGACCTCCACGCCCGGCACGATCCCGCCGTCCCAGCGCACCCCTGGCCCCGTGGGAACGACGAGGTTGCGGATGCGCCCCGTGGACGGCAGGAACGAGTTGTACGGGTCCTCCGAGGTGATGCGGCACTCGATGGCGTGCCCCTGCCAGCGCACGTCCTCCTGCGTCCACGGCAACGCTTCGCCCGCCGCCACGCGGATCTGCCACTGCACCAGATCCACGCCCGTCACCAGCTCCGTGACGGGGTGCTCCACCTGGATGCGCGTGTTCATCTCCAGGAAGTAGAACTCGCCGTTCTGGTACAGGCACTCCACCGTCCCCGCGCCCTCGTAGTTCACGGCGCGCGCCGCCGCGACGGCCATGGCGCCCATGGCTTGGCGCTCCTCCGGCGTCAGCACGGCGGAGGGTGCCTCCTCGATGAGCTTCTGGTGGCGGCGCTGGATGCTGCACTCGCGCTCGCCCAGGTGCAGCGTGTTGCCGTGCCGGTCCGCCAGCAGCTGGATCTCGATGTGGCGCGGGCCCTCCAGGTACTTTTCGATGTACACGGAGCGGTCGCCGAACGCCGCCTGCGCCTCGTTGCCCGCCGCGTCGAACGCCTTTTCGATCTCGTCCTCGCCGTGGACGACGCGCATCCCCTTGCCGCCGCCGCCCGCGGCCGCCTTGAGCAGCACGGGATAGCCGATGCCGCCCGCCAGGCGCCGCGCCTCGGCCGCATCCACCAGCGCCTCCTTGGTGCCGGGGACCACGGGCACCCCTGCGTCGATCATCCGCGAGCGGGCCGCCGTCTTGTCGCCCATGGCCGTCACCGCCTCCGCCGACGGGCCGATGAACACGAGCCCCGCGTCGCGCACCGCCTGGATGAAGGGCGCGCGCTCGCTCAGGAAGCCGTAGCCGGGGTGGATGGCCTCCGCCCCGCACTTCTTCGCGACTTCGATGAGGACGTCGCCGCGCAGGTAGCTCTGCGCGCTGGGTGGCGGGCCGATGAGGTAGGCCTCGTCGGCCGCAAGCACGTGCGGCGCCAGGCGGTCGGCCTCGGAGTAGACGGCGACGGCCTGGATGCCCAGCTCGTGTGCCGCGCGGATGACGCGAAGGGCGATCTCGCCCCGGTTGGCGACCAGGATCTTTTTGAACACGCTGCCTCGGGCGTGACGTGGACGACGGTGCTGCACGATCGGCTCGCCGGCGCGTGTCCGGCGAAGGCGCCCAAACTACAACCGGCCCGCCGCGTTGGCGAGCCGGCTCATGTATCAGACGAGGATGCTGCGGTCCCGTCGTCTAGATGATCGTCAAACAACCAGACCCGGATGCCCTCTGCCTCCACGCGCCGCAGCCTGCGATCGTTGCTGACGATCCAGTCCATGCCAGATTCCAAGGCGGTCGCAACGTGGATCGCATCGGGTGTCCGCAGGTTGTGCTTTGCCCTCAGCTCGGCAGCCCGGTCAGCAATGATGGCATCCACATCCACGAGTTCCAGATTGGGCATCCGCTCCAGTGCCGAACGCACCTGCCGCGCGGTGCGGATATCGCCAATCTTGTAGGCCGAGATGAGGATCTCCGTCATCGTCAGCACCGATGCGACGGCAGAAAGGTCGCCACCATACACGCGGTGCATGATCTCCGATGCGGCAGCGTCATACCGGGGATTGTGCTCGATGTAGTAGACGATGGAAACCGAATCGAGGAGAACGCGGCTCCCCTCTGGAATGTCAGACGTCAGCGGTCCCATTCGTCACGCGCGCGCTGGATTTCGTCCGCGGCGCCAGTCCAGATGTCGCGCCGGACGGATCGGAGTTCCTCCAGGGGAGACCCCGTGTTCTTCATCAAGACGATCCCGTCGTCCCGGAACGTCATCAGCAGCTCTTCTCCAAGATCAACCCCCAGTCTGCGCCGGTAGTCGGCGGGGAGCGTAATCTGGGACTTGCGGCTCAGGCGAGCTCTTCTCACGTAGATTCCTCCTGCTGAGTTCCTTTACTGAAAGGTAAAGCGTTTCGCGGTCAAACTCAACCGGCGCCGACAACATCGACGTTGTTCAACACCAAGCGTGGATTTGCAAAACGTGCGACAAACCCTGAGCGCGCTTGCCCATGGGCGGACCGGCGGTTATCCGTTTCCCGTTGCCGCTCCGTTACCGAACCGTGAAGCGTATGACCGTGCTCCGTCGCCATCGCTCGCTGCCACTGATCGCCGCGCTGCTCACCGCCACGGCCGCGCAGGCCCAGCGCGGCGCCGTCTACTATCCCGGGCCGGGCGACGCATGGGAGCGGCGCGCGCCGGCGCAGGCGGGGATGGACGCGGCGCTGCTGGACTCCGCCGTCGCCTTTGCCGTGGCCAACGAGAGCCGGGCGCCCCGCGACCTGGAGCTCGCGCACTACCAGACCTTTGGCCGCGAGCCGTTCGGCGAGGCGGTGGGCCCGTTCACCGAGCGCGGCGACCCGGCGGGGATCGTCATCCGCAACGGCTACATCGTGGCCGAATGGGGCGATCCGCACCGCGTGGACATGACGTTCAGCGTGACCAAGAGCTTCCTGTCGTCCGTCGTGGGCGTGGCGATGGACCGGGGGATGATCCGCAGCGTGGATGACGTCGTCCATCCCTACGTGGCACCCACGTTCGTCCTGGCGCCGGAGGGCGGCAACCGGCACGCGGGCGGGCTGGGCGAGGGGCGGCCGCTGCAACTGTTCGACACGGAGCGGGAGCGGCGCATCACCTGGAACCACCTGCTGCGCCAGGTCAGCGACTGGGAAGGCACCCTCTGGGGCAAGCCCGACTGGGCCGACCGCCCCCTGCAGAACCCGCAGGAGTGGCTCACGCACCCCCGCAACGAGCCCGGCGCCGCGTACGAGTACAACGACGTGCGCGTGAACCTGCTGGCGCTCGCCACGACCAACGTGTGGCGGCGGCCGCTGCCGGAGGTGCTGCGCGACGAGGTGATGGACCCCATCGGCGCCTCGCCCACGTGGCGCTGGACGGGCTACGAGAACTCGTGGATCCTGCTGGACGGCCGCCCCGTGCAGGCCGTGAGCGGCGGCGGGCACTGGGGCGGCGGGATGTTCATCAGCGCGCGCGACCTGGCCCGCTTCGGCTACCTGACCCTGCGCCGCGGCCGCTGGCGCGACCGGCAGGTCCTCTCGGACGCATGGGTGCGGATGGCGCTCACCCCCACGCCCGTGGAGCCCACGTACGGCTTCATGAACTGGTTCGTGAACACGGACCGCAAGTACCTCCCCAGCGCCCCGGCCACCGCGTTCGCGCACGTGGGCAACGGCACCAACGTGGTCTACGTGGATCCCGAGCACGACCTGGTCGTCGTCGCGCGGTGGATCGCCAACCCCGCCGTGGACGGGCTGGTGCAGCGGGTGCTCGCCTCCGTCCGCACGCGCTGAGGAGGGCGAATGCACTGGTTTGCCACGACGATCGGATTCACGGACGTGCTCGTCCGCCTGGTGGCGGCCACCCTCATCGGCGCGGCGCTGGGGCTCAACCGCGAGATCCGCGGCAAGCCGGCGGGGCTGCGCACCCACGCGATGGTGGCGCTGGGGACGGCCCTGGTCACGCTCACGGGGATCGAGCTGGCCGGCCACGACGGCGACTTCGACAGCGACTCCGTGTCGCGCGTCATCCAAGGGATCACGGCGGGGATCGGGTTCCTGGGCGGCGGCACGATCCTGAAGTCGGATTCCGGCGAGCACATCAGCGGGCTCACGACCGCCGCAAGCCTGTGGGTGGTGGCGTGCCTGGGGATCGCCTGCGGCGTGGGCCTCTGGCAGATGGCCGTCGTCGCGCTGGTGCTGGCGCTGCTGGTGCTCATCCTGGGCGAGCCCGTGGAGCGCATGCTGCACCGCCTGGTGGGCAACCGCGGCAAGGGCTGATCGGCGGCACGGCACCGGGCGGATGCGGCGGCGCGCACGCTGCCGCCCGCCGCGCACGCCGATTGCCTGCATCCGTGGCGTCCGCGTCCCCCAACCGCCGCCCGGAGAGGCCCATGCGCGAGTCCGACATTCCCCCGCCCGGCGATCCCTCCATGCGCGGCAGCCGCATCTTCGGACTGCTGATCATCGCCGTGATCGTGGTGTTCATCGTCTGGTTCGCGGCAGAGAACTGGAGCGTGCGCCGGCCCGGCCACAACCCCATCGGCCCCGGCCCCCAGCCTGCCGCCGGCGGACAGCGCTGACCGTACGCGGATCCCTGACCAACGAAACGCCGGCCGCACCTCACGGGGTGCGGCCGGCGTTGTTTCTGCGCGCAGCGGCTTCCTAAGCCTCCGCTGCGTGAGCAATGTCAAGCATCGCAGGCGGGCCCAAGTGCATCTCCGCGTTCTGCGTAGCGCCGTCCCACGACAGCATCATACGAGCCTTGATGCCGAGCCAGGTCGAGCGCCCTGCCCGCGATGTCGCTGGCAACATGGAAAGGTTCGCCGTGATAGAACAGCTCGCCCTGATATCCTGGCGGGAGGACGTCCGGAGAACGGGGCGGTTCCACTCCCTCGCGCAGGTCCCGCACCGCTTGGTGCGCGGCTGCGGGGGCATACCTGTGGAACTGCACCAGACAGTCGCCTACGATTGCCCAATAAGCCTCCTTCAAGGACTGGACGTCCAGGAACGGACCTCCTCGCGTTGAGAACCTCAGTCCACGATCAGCTTGCGATCCCGCGGACGCAGGTCACGCCGCGCGTGGGCGACCCGCAGGATCTCGATGGCATCGGGGCGCAGGCGGTAGATCACGCGATGCCCGCGGTACGGGATCTCGCGCCGGGCGGCGAGCGGAATCTCGGGGAGCACGTGGCCGCTGAACGGAAACTGCTGCAGCCGGAGCACCGCCGCGTGCAGCCCGTCGAGCCATTCCAGCGCGCCGTCGGGACGATCCTTCGCGATCCACTCGGCGGCGTGCTCCGCGTCGCGGGTGGCACGCCGGGACCAGACGAGCCTCACCCCCCGAACTTGTTGCGGAGCTGCGCGAACACCGCCTCGTGGGGAATGCCGTTGCCCTCGTCGAGATCGCGCTCGGCCTCGAAGATCCCCTCGAACAGGTCCAGGCGGTACAGCAGGTCGTCGTACTCGCCGGACTCCAGGGTCACGGTGCCCTCGCCACGCCCGTTGAACGCCACCGCCGCCCGCTCGCGGACCCCCGTGAAGCCGGGGTCGGGCCGGGGCAGGTACTGCACCTCGCGCCCCACCGCCACCTTGGCGAACTGCACGGCCGCCACCACCGCCCCGGGGGTGAGCTCCGGGTGCCGCCGGAGCACGTCCGCGAAGTCGCCGCCCGCCGCGATGGACTCGAGGATCTCGTCGACGGGGGTGCCCGTGGACGACACGATCGCCCGCCCCGTGTCGCCGTCGCGTACGATGTACTCCTCCTTCATCTGCCTTCCCTCCGTTCCGGGTGTGTGCTCCACGAATCTAACACACCCCCGTCCACACCGGAAGTTTTCCTTTCACGACACCGCACGGACACCCCATTCTCAACTACGTTACAACGGGATGTTCGCGTGCTTCTTGGGCGGGTTGCTGTCGCGCTTGTTCTGCAGCATGTCCAGGGCGCTGATCACGCGGGCGCGGGTCTCGCGGGGGTCGATCACGTCGTCCACGTAGCCGCGCGCGGCCGCCGCGAACGGGTTGGCGAAGCGCTCCTCGTAGTCCTTTTGCCGCGCCGCCGCCTCCGCCGCGGGGTCCTCCGCGCCGCCGATCTCGCGGCGGTACAGGATCTCCACCGCGCCCTTGGCCCCCATCACGGCGATCTCGGCCGTGGGCCAGGCGTAGTTCACGTCGCCGCGGATGTGCTTGCTGCTCATCACGTCGTACGCGCCGCCGTACGCCTTGCGGGTGATGATGGTCACCTTGGGCACCGTGGCCTCGCAGAACGCGAACAGCAGCTTGGCCCCGTGGCGGATGATGCCGCCGTGCTCCTGCGCCACGCCGGGAAGGAACCCGGGCACGTCCTCGAACGTGAGCAGGGGAACGTTGAAGCAGTCGCAAAAGCGGACGAAGCGCGCCGCCTTGACGGACGCGTCGATGTCCAGCACCCCCGCCAGCACCGCCGGCTGGTTGGCCACGATGCCCACGGAATGGCCGCCCACGTGGGCGAACCCGCACAGGATGTTGCCCGCGTAGTCCGCGTGCACCTCGTAGAACTCGCCGTCGTCCACCACGCGCCGGATGACGTCGTGCAT
>DATING010000356.1:0-7918 GCA_035474555.1 Longimicrobium sp.
CCGTCTACGGGCCCTGGGGACGGCCGGACATGGCGCCGTTCCTGTTCGTGCGCGCCATCCTGGAGGGGCGGCCCATCACGCTCTTCAACGACGGGCGGATGGAGCGCGACTACACCTACGTGGACGATGTGGTGGAGGGGCTCGTGCGCGTGCTGGCGCGTCCGCCCGGGCCCGATCCCGCGTGGAGCGGCGCGCGCCCGGACCCGGCGAGCAGCGGGGCGCCGTACCGCGTCTACAACCTGGGCAGCCACCGGCCCGTGTCGCTGCTGCACCTGGTGCGCACCCTGGAGGCGTGCCTGGGCCGCCGCGCGGACGTGCGGATGCTCCCGCGCCAGCCCGGCGAGGCGCTCGCGACCTGCGCGGACGGGGACGGGGACGGGATGGCGCGGGACTTCGGCTTCGTGCCGTCCACGCCGGTGGAGGAGGGGATGCGCCGGTTCGTGGCGTGGTACCTGGATTTCCACGGCACCACCGCGACGTCCGCCCCCGCGCTGGTGGATACGGATGCGGCGGAGGATGGACGCCAGGCCCGCGCCGCATGAAGCTCGTCGTCCACAACGGCGCGCGGGTCTGGGGCGGCAACGAGAAGTGGCTGCTCACGCTGGCGACCGGCCTGGCGGCGCGCGGTCACGACGTCGTCGTTGCGTGCCGGAGGGGCGGGGAGGTGGCGCGGCGGGCGGAAGCGGCCGGCCTCCGCGTGTCGCACGTGCGGCCGGGGACGGGGCTCGACGGGGTGCGCGGCGTCCGCTTCGCGCGGTGGCTGCGGCGCGAGGGGCCGGACGCGGTGCTGCTCACCTCCTGGCGCGGCGGCGCCTGGGGTGCGTGGGCGGCGCGGCGGGCGGGCGTGCGGCGCATCGTCGTGCGCCTGGGCATCGTGCGGACGCCACGGCGGTGGGACGAAGTGCTGCCGTTCCGGCGCTGGATCGACGGCGTGATCGTCAACGCGCCGGACATCGCGGAGGCGTGGGCGCGGCGGGCCGCATGGTATCCGCGCGAGCGCATCCACGTGGTGCTCAACGGGATCCGGGTGGATGCGGCGGATCGCGGCGCGGCGGCGGAGCGGCTGCGCGCGGAGGTGGATGCGGATGCGGCGACGCTGCTGATCGGCGCGGCGGGGCACGTGACGCATCGCAAGGGATTCGACGTGCTGCTGGATGCGTTCGCGCGCGCGGGGTTGGCGGATGCGCGCGTGGTGGTGATCGGCGACGGGCCGGAACTGGATGCGCTGCGGCGGCGCGCGGACGGGCTGGGGATCGGGGACCGCGTGCGGTGGATGGGCCGCCGGGATGATGCCGCAGCGCTGCTCGCCGGCTGCGGCGTGTTCGTGCTGCCCAGCCGCAACGAGGGCATGGCGAACGTGATGCTGGAGGCCATGGCCGCCAGCACGCCCGTGATCGCCTCGGACATCAGCGGCGTGCGCACGGCCCTCGCGGCGGATGACGGCGCACCCGCCGGCTGGATCGTGCCCCCGGACGATGCGGATGCCCTCGCCGCCGCCCTCCGCGAGGTCGCGACCCTCCTGCGCGACGACCCGGCGGCCGTCCAAGCGCGCGCGGCGTCGGCGCTGCGGCGCGTGCGGGAGCGGTTCGGCGTGGAGCGGATGGTGGACGAGGCGGAGGCGGTGCTGTTCGGGTAGGAAACCCGTGGCGGGCACCCGTCCAGGCGAATGAATTCGCCGCAACAACGACACGAAGTCCGCCTGCGCGGACTGCACGTCACGGGTGAGTGCCGTTCCGCCGGCGGCCGATGTGCACGGGCTGTCTAACCCACCACACCCTCTCGTTGTTTTCCTGAGGGAGCGCTGCGCGAAGCCCGATTGGCCACACGGCCCGGGCGCGACCGAAGGATCTCCTCCGCGTGCCGAGGGGCCGGCTCCGTGCACGGGAGCCGGCCCCTCGGTTGCGCACGGTAGATCCTTCGGTCGGCGCCGGAGAATGGTGCGCGGTCAGGTGCGCGCGGCGCCTCCCTCAGGAAAACAACGGTGGGGCGTGGAACTGCGGATACGCCGTTGCCGTGTATCCACCGGATCCCAGCCGGTGTGCACGGTGCCGCAGTGGTGTCCGCGGAGGCGGACAGTGTGATGTTGTAGCCGCGAATTCATTCGCTTCTGCCCGGCCCGAATTCCGCTGCTGCCCGGCTCCAATTCATTCGCTCCCGTCCCCGCCGCTCCCCCGCCAACGCCGGCATTCTCGCGATTCTTTCAGGTATTCCGCGCCCTCCACCCACCTGTGGCGCATCCGGCACGATTCCGTGCATCCGCGGACCGTTTTCGGCAGGGAATGGCGCGGAGCGCGGGGAGGGCTGGACCCATCCGGCCGGGGCTCGGGTAGATAAGCCTTGTAGTAGCAGCAGCTTGGCGGGATCGGCTCCTGTTTCGTCCCGTGATGGCGCGCTGGTGTCGGTGGATGGCGTGGACACAAGATATGGTGGAGCGGCTTGACGAATCGCCCCACCCGTGGCATCCTTTAGGTTAGCCGCGCCCGGTTTCGGGCGGCTGCCTTCCCGTGACAATCTACCGGATCGTGCCGTTCGCGAGCCGCGCTCGTTACCGCAGCGTAGTCGCGCCGTGGGGTTTGCGCGCCACGTTTGCACGATCCTTGAACTGAACCACCTACAGCCAGAGCCGGAGCACGAAAGCAACGGGTACCCGCCCGCCGCGAGGAAACCAGGAGAGAGAGCAGCACATGGGGTGTCTGGCGCTCAACGCATCGTACGAACCGCTGACCATTCTGCCGGTGGAGCGGGCCCTGCGGCTGGTGTTCGACCGCAAGGCCGAGGTGCTCGAGGCAGACGACGCGCGCTTCTACCGCTCCGCCAAGGAACGCGTGGCGGCCCCGCTCGTGATCCGGCTCAAGCGGTTTGTCCACGTGCCGCGCAGGTTTCGCCGGCAGGTGACCAACACCTTTCTCTTTGCGCGCGACGGGTACCGCTGCCAGTACTGCGGCCGCCACAAGGCCCAGCTGCGCGGCCGCGAGTTCCTGACCCGCGACCACGTGCTGCCCCTTTCGCGCGGCGGCGAGAACACCTGGGACAACGTGGCCACGGCCTGCTCCGGCTGCAACAACCGCAAGGCCAGCCACCTGCCCGAGGAGATCGGGATGCACCTGCTGCACAAGCCCGCGGAGCCCAACTACGTGGAGCTGGTGTGGGCGGTGCGCCGCGTGACGTCCGTGCAGGCCAAGTACATCGCGATGTTCTATGGCCCCGAGGTGCTGGAGGCGCTCACTCGGCACGCCGACAATGCCGGCCACGAGCACGAGCCCAGTCGTCACCTGGCGCTGGTGGACTGAAGGCGGATCCCGATCGGGTCCGCCTTTTTCGTGGGCAGTCGCGCCCTCTCTCCCCACGCGGAGGGAGGGCTTTCGTTCGTCCTCGATCCACGTGGACCGGCATCCGCGCGCGTCCCGCTGCGCCGAGCTCCCCTCCACCCGGCACCCGTCTCGTCCATTCGCACCTCGAGAGCAACGGCGCCTCACGCGGAGGACGCGGAGGACGCGGAGAGAAGCAGGGGGATTTCTTCTACCAGTTCTGTCGCGCGGTGGGAGTTTTGATCTTGTTCGGCAGGCGTTCAGCGCGCACGGAGGATGGAACGGGACGAAGGCTCTTCGGCGGGGGATACACGAAAACCCCGCCGACTGCGAGAGTCGGCGGGGCATCGAGCGGCCGTGCTGAACGGCGGATCAGGCCAGCGTGTTGATCCGGGCGGTCAGGCGGCTCTTGGCGCGCGCAGCCTTGTTGGGATGGATGATCCGCTTGCGGGCGGCACGATCCAGCAGCGAAGCGGCCTCGCGGAGCGCCGACGTGGCGGTCTCGGCGTCGTTGGCGCCACGCGCCTTCTTGAGCGCGGTGCGCAGCTTGGACCGGAACTGGCGGTTGCGGTCGGCGCGGGCCGCACTGGTCCGCATTCTCTTCTCGGCGGACTTGACGTTCGGCAAGGCTCTTCCTCCAACAGAAGCGGCGCCCGGGGGCACCGTTGCACGGTTCATTGCAAAAAACAGGAAGCCGAAACTTACCCGCACCCCGCGCACCTGTCAACCCCGGGGCCTTGCAGCGTTTTGACAAGCCACACGGGCGTGCGTAGCTTGCGCGCATGAACTTCAACCTCGAGGCGGTACTCCTCGCGCTCCCCATCCTGCTCCTGTCGCTCACGGCGCACGAGTGGGGCCATGCCTGGGTGGCGCTCAAGCAGGGAGACGACACCGCATACATGCTGGGCCGGGTGACCATGAACCCGGCCGCCCACGTGGACCCCGTCGGCACGCTGCTCTTTCCGGCCATCGCCATCGGCACGGGGGCGCCGCTGCTGGGGTGGGCCAAGCCCGTGCCGGTGAATCCGCGAAACTACCGCAACTACGTTCGCGGCGACATCCTGGTCTCCATCGCCGGGGTGTGCATGAACGCCCTCCTGGCGCTGTTGTTCGCCCTGCTGCTGTGGGGCATCGCGGCGGCCACGCGGTCCATGCCCACCATCCCGCCGCTGGCCGAGACCGCGTCCCGGATGTTCTTCTACGGCGTGTACGGCAACATCGGGCTCATCGTCTTCAACCTGCTGCCCATC
This sequence comes from Longimicrobium sp., assembly GCA_035474555.1. Taxonomy (GTDB): domain Bacteria; phylum Gemmatimonadota; class Gemmatimonadetes; order Longimicrobiales; family Longimicrobiaceae; genus Longimicrobium. Next base: position 4,559 of record DATING010000356.1, read on the forward strand.
CCGCCCCTGGACGGCTCGCACGTCTTTTACCACCTGCTCCCCCCCAAGTGGGGCGCCGAGTACCGCAAGCTGTACCCGTACGGGTTCCTGATCCTGTGGGGGCTGGTGCTGACGGGCGTGCTGCAGGTGATGGCGCCGCTCATCCGGGGCCCCCTGTTCCTGCTGATCAGCCCCGCGGTCGCCATCAACGAGCCGCTGATGGTCGCGGTGTTCGAATCGCTGCGATGAGCGACGCGCAGGTCCAGGACCCGTTCGCGATCGACCTCGATCGGTTCCACGGGCCGCTGGACCTGCTGCTGCACCTGATCCGCAACCAGGACATCGACATCTTCGACATCCCCATCTCGCGGATCACACAGCAGTTCCTGGCCGCCATCCGCGACCTGCAGCGGCTGGAGCTGGAGCGGGCGGGGGAGTTCCTGGAGATGGCGGCCACGCTGGTGCGCATCAAGGCGCAGATGCTGTTTCCCCGGCGCGGCGACGACGACGAAGTGGAGGACCCCCGCGCCGACCTGGTGCGGCGCCTGCTGGAGTACGAGCACTTTCGCGAGGCCGCGCGCTTGCTGGAGCGGGCGGAACGCGTGCGATCGCGCCTGTTCGCCCGCGGCTTCGTGGAGGCCCGCCCCGCACCGCGCCTGGCCGATCTCCCGCTGGAGACGACGTGGGCGGAGGTGCAGGGGGCCATGGGCTCGCTGGTGGAACGCTTGAACGCGCCCGAGACCATCCACCACGTGCGCGGGCGCGAGGTCAAGATGGAGGACAAGATCCACGAAATCATGGGCGCGCTGGCCGTGTCGCGCCGCGTGGAGTTCGCCCGCATCGTGGCGCCGTGGGGCACGCGCATCCACGCCGTCACCACGCTGCTGGCCTCGCTGGAGCTGGCCAAGCGCAGCATGGTGCGGGTGCGGCAGGTGTCGCCCTTCGCGTCGCTGTGGATCTACCGCGCCCGCGAGCTGGGCCCCGAGGCCCCCGAATCCGCCGAGACCGAGTGATCCGCGCCAGCCGGGTGATCGAGGCGCTGCTCTTTGCCAGCGAAAGCCCGCTGGCGCCGGCGGACCTGGCCCGCGCCGACGAGGGGCTGGACGAGGAGCGGGTGGAGGCGGCCATCGCCGAGCTGCGCGCGGAGTATGAGCGCGAGGCGCGGGCGTTCACCATCTTCGAGGTAGGGGGCGGATACCAGCTGCTCACGCGGCCGGAGTTCGCGCCCGTGCTGGAGCGGTTCGACTCCGTCCCCGGCGCGCAGCGGCTCAGCGGCCCCGCGCTGGAAACGCTGGCCATCATCGCCTACCGCCAGCCGGTGGGGCGGGCGGAGGTGGAGGAGATCCGCGGGGTAGGAGCGGGCGGCGTGCTCAAGACGCTGCAGGAACGGGGCTTGATCGAGGTGGTGGGACGCAGCGAGGGGCTTGGGCGCCCGCTGCTGTACGGAACGACGCAGTTCTTTTTGCAGCACTTTGGATTTCGGCACCTGGACGACCTGCCGCGGTCGGAGGAGCTGCCCGTGGTGCTTGCCAGGCGGGACGAACGGAAGGATACCGAAGCATGAAGCGGCCAGGGTTTCTCAAGCGCGGCGAGAAAATTCGCCTGCAGTCCTTTCTCGCCCGGTCCGGCGTCGCCTCGCGGCGCGCGGCCGAGGAGATGATCACGCACGGCCGCATCGCGGTGAACGGCGAGACCGTCACTGCCATGGGGCTGCAGGTGGTCCCCGGCGTGGACCGGGTGGAGGTGGACGGCGAGGAGGTGAAGGTGGCGCCCACCACATGGCTGGCGCTGCACAAGCCTACCGGCTACGTCACCAGCCGCACGGACCCGTTCGGGCGCGAGACGGTGTACGCGCTGCTCCCGGAAAAGTACCACGGGCTCTTTCACGTGGGCCGGCTGGACCGCGACAGCGAGGGGCTGCTGCTGCTGACCAACGACGGCGACCTGGCCAACAAGTTCCTGCACCCGTCGTTCGGGATCACGAAGGAGTACGACGTGATCGTGACGGGCAAGCCGTCGGACGCCACCCTGCGCCAGCTGACGGAGGGCGTGGAGCTGGAGGACGGCATCGCCCGGGCCGAGTCCGCCCGGCTGATCGGCCCCGCGGGGAACGGGCAGTCGCGCCTGAAGCTGGTGCTGCGCGAGGGCAAGAAGCGCGAGGTGCGGCGGATGATGACGGCGCTGGGGCACGAGGTCATGCGCCTGGTGCGCCGCCGCTTTGGGCCCATCGACCTGGCGGAGCTGCCCAGCGGCAAGTGGCGCATCGTGGCGCCCGAGGAGCTTTCGCACGTCCGCGATTCGGAGCGCACGGAGCGAACGGAGCGTGTGCCCGCCCGCGAGCGCGACTTGGCGGAAGAGGACACCAAGCCGCGCGGCGCCAAGGCCCCGGCCCGCGCCGCCCACAACGCGTACGGCGCCGCGCCCGCGCCGCGCCACGGCAAGACGGGCGCGAAGGAGGCGGCGGATACCCCGCCCGCGAAGAAGGCCGCCGCGCCCCGCGCCCGCGCCGCCGTGGCGAAGGACGAGGACTACCGCACGCGCGCCACGGCCTCCACGGCGGATCACAAGGCCGCTGGCAAGCCCGCGCGTTCCGGCGCCAAGGGGGGCCGTCCGGACAAGCCCGGGCGCCCGGACATGAAGCGGGGCAAGCCGGTGCGCGGCGCCGCCTTGTCGTCCCGGCCGGAGGAGAACGAGTGGAAGCCGGCGCGCCCGGCCCGTCCCGCCCGTCCGCCGGTGGATGCGGATGCGCCGCCGCGGAAGCGTTCCGCCGCGCCCGTGCGCACCCACGCGCCGGAGCTGGACGACTGGGCCGATGCCCCCCGCAGCCGCTCCGCCGCCGACGAGCACGCCGCGAATGAGCGGGACGATCGCCGTCCCGCGTCGCGCGGCAAGCCCGGCTCCCGCGGCGCTGCTGCCGGCTCGGACCGCCCCGCGCGTCCCGCCGGCAAGGCAGGCCCGCGTGCGGCCGGTGGATTCGACCGCGACGATCGTCCAGCACGTCCTGCTGGCAAGGCGGGCCCGCGCGACCGTGCGGCCGGTGGATTCGACCGCGACGATCGTCCGGCGCGTCCGGCCGGCAAGGCGGGTCCGCGTGATCGTGCGGCAGGTGGATCCGACCGCGATGATCGCCCGGCCCGTCCTGCTGGCAAGGCGGGTCCGCGCGACCGTGCGCCGGGCGGATCCGACCGCGATGATCGCCCGGCGCGTCCGGCCGGCAAGGCGGGTCCGCGTGATCGCGCAGCAGGTGGATTCGACCGCGATGATCGCCCGGCGCGTCCGGCTGGCAAGGCGGGTCCGCGCGATCGCGCAGCAGGTGGATTCGACCGCGACGATCGCCCCGCGCGTCCGGGTGGAAAGCCGGGTCCGCGTGATCGCGCGGCG
>DATING010000357.1:0-2328 GCA_035474555.1 Longimicrobium sp.
AGACCCCGCTTCCCCCGATCCCGCGGCGCTCCGCCCGGCCGCCGACACGCTGCGCCGCGGCGGGCTCGTCGCGTTCCCCACGGAGACGGTCTACGGGCTGGGCGCGCACGCCCTGGACCCGGCGGCCGTGGCCCGGATCTACGCGGCCAAGGGACGCCCCGGATACAATCCGCTCATCGTCCACGTGGCGGACGCCGACGCGGCGCGCGCGCTCACCCGTGCCTGGCCGCGGGAGGCGGATGCGCTCGCGGCGGCCTTCTGGCCCGGGCCGCTCACGCTCGTCCTCCCCAAGAACGACGCAGTGCCCGATTCCGTCACCGCCGGGTTGCCCAGCGTGGCCCTGCGCGTGCCGGCGCACCCCGTGGCGCACGCGCTGCTGCGGCTGGCCGGCATCCCCGTCGCGGCGCCGAGCGCCAACCGGTCCACGGAGGTGTCGCCCACGACCGCGCAGCACGTGGTGCGCAGCCTGGGCGAGCGGGTGGACGTGATCGTGGACGGCGGCCCCTGCCCCGTCGGCATCGAGTCCACGGTGCTGAGCCTGGCCGGCCCCGTCCCCACCCTGCTGCGCCCCGGGACGATCTCGGTGGATGACCTGCGCCCCGTGATCGGCGACGTCGCGCTCCCCTCCGCCGCGCCGGATGCCACCGCCGCGCGCCCTTCCCCCGGGATGCTGGACCGCCACTACGCGCCCCGCGCCGAGTTGCGGCTGTTCGAGTGGAGCGATCTTTCCCAGCCCGACCTGGTCATCGAGCAGATGCAGCCGGATGGAACGACGGCACTGCTGATGATAGAGCTGAAGTCACGGCGCGACGGCGGGACGTCCGGGCGGGCGTTACAGGCAAACGCCTACCACGCGGACATTCTGCCGTCCGCCACGCTCTTCGAGATGCCGGACGACCCGGCGGAGTACGCGGCGCGGCTGTATTCGCTGTTGCACGAGCTGGACGACCGCGGGTTCCGGCGCATCTGGGTGCAGCAGCCGCCCGACGCGCCCGCGTGGGCCGGCGTGCGCGACCGCCTGCGCCGCGCCGCGACGTCGTAGCGGGGCCCGGGCGGGCGCGTCGCGGAACGTGAATCCGCCGTCGCGGCTCCCCCGTACGGCGGTGTTCGACGCGCCGGCCCTCCTTCACTCCATCCTCCGCACCCCATGACCTTCCCTGCCCTCGCCCTGGCGGCCTGCGCGGCCGCACTCCTCCTCGCCGCCACGCCCCTGCACGCGCAGGAGGCCGACGCGGGCGCGCTGCAGGCGGCGCGCACCCAGGCCCGCGCACTGCTGGACACGAGCGGCGTGCCCGGGCTGTCCGTTGCCGTGGTGGTGCGCGGGCAGGTCGTGTGGGCAGAGGGGTTTGGATGGGCGAACGTGGAGGACCGCGTGCCGGCCGACCCGGCGACGGTCTTCGGCATCGGGAGCGTGTCCAAGCCGCTGGTGGCTGCGGCGCTCGCGCGGATGGCGGAGCGCGGCGACATGGACCTCGACGCGCCGGCCGCCCGCTACGTCGCCGGGTATCCCGCCGGGCGCGAAGCGGTGACCCTCCGCCGCCTGGCCGGGCACCTGGGCGGCATCCGCCACTACGACATGCGCGACTTCACCGCCCCGCCCGCGCCAGACGCAACGCCCCCGCAGCGGGTGGCCCGTTTCCAGGCGGATCCGCTGGTGGCCGAGCCGGGGACCCGGCACGCCTATTCCAGCTGGGGATACGTGCTGCTGAGCGCCGCCATGGAAGCGGCGGCCGGGCGCCCCTTCCTGGCGCTGATGGACGACGAGGTGATGCGCCCGCTGCGCCTGGGCTCCACCTCCGTCGACGTGCCGGGCGCCGTCTCCCCCTCCCGCGCGGCGCAGTACACCGGATGCACGGCGGCCGGCTGCACGCGCGCCCCGTACGCCGACTACGGCGGGATGTGGGCGGCCGGCGGATTCACGTCCACCGCGACGGACCTGGCCCGCTTCGGAGCCGCGCTGCTGCGGCCGGGCTACCTGCGGCCGGAGACGGTGGATGCGTCGTGGACGCCCCAGCGCACCTCCGCGGGCGAGGAGACCGGGTACGGCATGGGCTGGCGGATCGGCCGCGACGCGAACGGACACCGCATCGTGCACCACGGCGGGCGTACCCGCGACCTGCGCGCCTTTCTGCTGGTGTATCCGGACCACGACGTCGTCGTCGCCGTGCTCGCCAACGGCCCCGCCGACTTCGCCGAAGCCGAAGCCGCGCGCCTCGCCGCGCCCTTTCTCCCCGCGTCCCCCGGCAATTGAACCGGATACGGTCCGGAGGATGGAGCCGGCGCGGTGATGCAGTTCTCCCCCTCCTTCCCGCGAAGCGGGGGAGGGGG
>DATING010000358.1:0-6889 GCA_035474555.1 Longimicrobium sp.
AAGGGTTGGAGTCGTGCCTCCTCCGGGGCGACCTCCCGTCCGCAGGGGTGTAGCGTCTCCTCCGCGGCGACCTCCCGTCCGGAGCGAATGAATTCGCCGCTGGAAATTCACGAAGTCCGCCTGCGCGGAATGCCCGCGCACGGGTGGAGCCGCGTGCACCGGAGCGAAGTCCCGGCTGTTGAAGCCTCACGCAGTTTGTGAGGCTTTCCGCAGGTGTTGCGGCGGCTTCAGCCGCTCAGCGGCCCGCGCTCCGCCTTCGCTCATCGCCCCGGTGCGGCGCGGTCTCGTCGTCGTTCTCCTCATCCGCATCCGCCCCCGCCGCGCGTCCGCTCCGCACCGCATCCAGGAAATCCACCACGGCGCCGTTGAAGCCTTCCGCCTCATCGTAGATGAGCGCGTGGGCGGCGTTGGGGATGATGCGCAGCTGCGCGTGGCCGATGGTCTCCGCGATGGCGCCGGCGAAGTGCGTGGGCACCACGGGGTCGTACTGGCCCACCATCACCATGGCCGGCGCCTCCACCCCGCGCGCGGCGGCGAACGCATCGTGGCGCTTGCCGGCCAGCCAGGTGCGCGTCCACCGAAAGGGGCCGGCGCGCAGGTACGCATCCACGATGATGGGCACCAGCGACGGCGGCTCGCGCGGGATGTCGCGCAGAAAGCCGATGGCCTCGCGCAGCAGCCGCTTCTTGCGCCGGTCGCCCGTGGGCGCGGCCAGGATGAGCGCGCTCACGCGGGCGGGCTCGGTGCACGCCAGCTCCAGCACCGTCTGGCAGCTGAGCGAGTGCCCCAGGTACGCCGCCGGGCCCAGGCGCATGGCCTCGGCGAAGACGGAGACGGCGTACGCCTGCTGCACGATGCTGAGCCCCGCCCGCGGCCCTTCCGTCCGCCCGAAGCCGGGGAGGTCCGGCGCCAGCACGCGGTACCCGGCCGCGGCGATCCACGCGCCGTTGCGCACCCAGTAGTCGGTGGAGCACCCCAGCCCGTGCACCAGCACCAGCGGCGGCCCCTCGCCGGCGTCGCGGTAGCGCAGGTTCCACCCGCCGGCCTGCACGCGGTGCGTCACGGCCCACTGCGCGGCCGCGGCGCCCAATCGCGCGGCGTGGGCGCTCACGGGCGGGCCCCCGTCGGAAGGGCGGGCCACCTGCACGGGCGAGTAGATTCCTCGGTCGCGCGCGGGGAATGTGCACGGGCGGGGCTCCGCCGGGCCCTCCCTCGGAATGACAGGGGATTGTCGTTCAGGTGGTTGAAGCCCCACGCAGTTTGTGGGGCTTTCCGCAGTTGTTGCGGCGGCTTCAGCCGCTCGGGCAGAGAGCCGGGGCAGCCCCTCACTCGCCCACCTCGTTGCCGGCCAGGAAGCTCAGGATGGACTGGTTGAACTCCTCGGGGGCGTCCACCATGGGGTTGTGGTAGGCGCCGCGCAGCACCAGCAGGCGCGAATCGGGGATCAGGTGACGCATCTGCTCGCCGTGGGAAAGCGGGATGATGGTGTCGCGCTCGCCCCACAGCAGCAGCGTGGGAACGCGAAGGTCGGCAAGCAGCGGACGCACGTCGTCGCGCAGGATGTTGCGCAGGGCCAGCATCACCGTCCACGGCCCCGCGGAGAGCGCATCGCCCAGGATCACCGGCAGAAAGGTGGGATCGCCCCACTGCCGCGGCGGCAGCACCTCGTACGCGAAGCGCATCACGTGGCGCGGCGTGAGGGGGCGCGGCAGCCCGGCCGAATCCACCAGCACCAGCCGCTTGATGCGCTCCGGCTCCCGCGCCGCCAGATGGATGGCCACCTGCCCGCCCATGGAGTGCCCCACCAGGAACGCGGGCCCGTCCGCCGCGAAGCTGAGCCACTGCCCCAGCACGTGGGCCACCCCCGGCACGTCCGGCAGCAGCCCCAGCCCCACCCGGCTGCGTCCGAAACCGATCAGGTCCGGGATCAGGACGCGGTACTTGGACGCCAGCGCGCGGATGTTGCGCGCCCACCAGCGCGATGAACCGGACAGCCCGTGCACCAGGGCGACGGCGTCGTCGCCCTCGCCGGCCTCGGCCCAGTGGATGCGAAAGGGGCCCATGTCGGCCTGGTGCGTGCGCAGCTCCAGGTCGCGCCAGCGGACGTGGCGTCCGGGGCGGGAGCGGATGGCGTCGGAAAGGCTCGTGGGGGGCACAAATCCGCAGTTCGGGGTATCATACCGTGTGCGGCACGGGCCGCACTCGAAGCACCGATCGTAACAGACGCGCAATCCCCGGACCGGCTGGTTCGGCCCTGGTTTCGCCGGGGCCGAAAAATCGCTATACTTCCGGGCTGAAAGCACACGTAAATCTCCGCGCCCTCCGAGGAGGGACGGTTCACCGACCAGGGAGGCCTCTTGAGCCGAAACCGAGACCGCAATCGCCCCAGCGCCGCACCCAGCCGCCCCACGGCGCTGGACGAGGCGCGCAACGAGCTGTTTGGCCACATCCACCGCTGCGGCGTCATGCAGGCGACGCGCGAGCAGCAGGCGGAGTGGATGAAGGATACGGTCGAGTTTCTCGCCGAGCGCCACACGGGGCTCAAGGAGCGCGACCTGAAGGAGCTGGAGAGCATCGGCCTGCGCTTCTGCAGCCCGGTGATCGCGAATGCCGGCGCCGCGTCCGCGCCGGAAGCCGGGGTGGAGCAGGAATCCGCCGCGGCGTAACGGGCACCGCCGGCGGCGCGGGGGAGGCGGGACCATCCGCCTCCCGGATCGCCGCCGGATGCCCGGACCGCGGACCTGGGCACTCCCCCGGACGCGGAACAACTGAATCCATCCATGGATCCCGACCCCGGTAGTTTCTCTCTCTTCACCATCGTAGGGCTGGTTGCCGCCAACGCGTTCCTGGTGGCTGCCGAGTTCGCCCTCATCGCCGTTCGCCGCATCCGCATCGAGCAGTCCGTCCGCAGGGGCGACGTGCACGCCGCGCGTGTGCTTCCCGCGCTGGACCGGCTGGAGGAGCTGGTGTTCGCCGCCCAGGTGGCGCGCTCGCTGGCCTCCGTGGCGCTGGGCTGGCAGGCCGTGCTGATGGCCCGCGCCTTCCTGGTGCCCGTCATGGGCCGCGGCGACGTGCGCCTGTTCGGGGTGCACATCGGCTCCACGATGTCCGTCGCCATCTTCCTCGCGCTCTTCTTCGTCGCCTTGCTGCATGCCACGCTGGGGCAGCAGGTGCCCAAGCTGGTGGCCGTGCACCGCGCGGAGTGGATCACGGCGCACCTGGCCGTGCCGCCGCTGCGGGCGCTGTCGTGGGTGCTCACGCCGCTCACCTGGCCGCTCAACTTCGTGGTGCGCGGGGTGGTGCGGCTGTTCGGCGTGCACTCCACGGGCTTCAACCCGCTCATCCAGACGCCCGAGGAGCTGCGCCTGCTGATGACGCAGCCCTCGGACAACGGGGGCGGCGCCGACATCGAGGACGACGAGCGCGAGATGCTGCGCGGCGTCTTCGAGATCAGCGAGACGGTGGTGCGCGAGGTGATGACGCCGCGCACGGAGATGGTGGCCGTGTCGGCGGAGGTGACGCTGGCGCAGCTGCTGGGGGTGGCCACGGTGGAGGGCCACTCGCGCATCCCCGTGTTCGAGGGGACCATCGATTCCGTGCTGGGCGTGGTGCTGACCAAGGACCTGCTGCGGGTGCTGCACGAGCGCGGGGGGATCCAGGGCCCGTTCGACGTGCGCACGCTGCTGCGCCCGGCCTACTTCGTCCCCGACACCAAGCCGGTGGACGAGCTGCTGAGCGAGCTGCGGCGGCAGGCGGTGCACATGGCCATCGTGCTGGACGAGTTCGGCGGCACGTACGGCATCGTGACGCTGGAGGACCTGCTGGAGGAGATCGTCGGCGAGATCAACGACGAGTTCGACGAGGTGGAGCCGGACTTTGCGCCCACGCCGGAGGGCGACATGCTGATCGATGCGGGCGTGTTGATCTCGGACGTGAACGAGCGCTTCGGGCTGCGGATTCCGGAGGAGGAGTTCGATACCATCGGCGGATACGTGTTCGGCACGCTGGGGCGGGTGCCGGAGGTGGGGGATTCCGTGCCGGTGATGGGGTTCGGGGGGGAGATGGAGCTGCGCGTGGAGTCCACGGACGAGCGCCGCGTGAGCCGCCTGCGCCTGACGAGCCCCACGCCGGTGCCGCAGGACATCGAGTAGGATGGTGTTCTCCGCGTCCTCGAGTCTCCCGAAACGTGTTCAAGATCGTACTCCCCCAACGGAAGCCCGACTCGACTTCCTGAGGAAGCGCACGGCGGCAACTTGAACGTGCACAGGTCGTTGCGCGCGACCGAAGGATCGACCACGCGTGTCGAGGGGCCGGCTCCACGACAGGAGGCCGGCCCCTCGATTTGCGGGCGAGATCCTTCGGTCGGCGCCAAAGATCCTCGATCAGCAGGTACCCAGCGGCGCCTCCCTCAGGAAAACAATGCCCTTTCTCCGGGTCCGGTTCTCTCGAACCCGCACATCAATCCGCCTCCATCACCGTCCGCACGAACTGCATTCGGCAGTCGCAGCGGGGGCAGACTCCCGACAGCGCGCCGGGGACGGCGCGGCGGCCGGGATCTCCATCCGTCCAGGGACGCACGGGATGGGACGGATCCACGGGGCAGGCGAACGTCAGCTCGGTCACCCGCTCTTCGATCGGCAGTGGGACGGGTTCGGGGGCGCGGCGGCTTCTGCGCCTTCCGATCGCGTTCGGTGCCGACCAGAGGCTGATGCCCAGCGGGACGTCGTGCAGCGCCTGGCACGCGGCGCAGGAGACGGTCTGCCGTCCATCGCCGCTCATCAGCACGCCCAGTCCGCCGCATCCCTCGTAGCGGTACTCGCACAGCTCACAGACGTATTCGCTGATCGTCATCGCTCGGTCGTGCGGATCTCCTCGATACGGCAGGCGGAGGCGCCAGCGATTCGGCTGCACCTTTGCAGGAGCCGACGGGGAACGCGTGGATGATCACTCTGCATCTCACGTCCTCTTCCCGCTCGACACGACCTGCGAACCATGGCGCGACTGAAACGGATCGTGGTGCGGATGGCGCTGGCCGGGACCGGGCTGTTCGTGGCCGCGGCGGGGCTGATCGCCGTCAGCGGGCTGCGTGACGACATCCGCCCCGCCGACGCGGCCGTGGTGCTGGGCAACGAGGTGCGGACGGACGGAACGCCGCATCCACGGCTCGCGGCGCGCCTGGACGCGGCGCTCGCGCTGTACGACCGCGGCGTGGTGAAGAACGTGATCGTCAGCGGCGGGATCGGGGCTTCGGGGTTCGACGAGGCCGCGGTGATGAAGTCGTACCTGGCGCGGCGGGGAATCCCGGCGGACCGGATCGTGGCCGACAGCCTGGGCGTGACCACCGCCGCCACGGCCACGAACACTGCCGCCATCCTGCGCCAGCAGAAGTGGTCCAGCGTCGTGGTGGTCTCGCAGTACTTCCACATCCCCCGCTGCCGGCTGGCCATGCGGCGCGCGGGCATCACGCCCGTGTACTCGGCCCACGCGCGCTACTGGGAGCTGCGCGACGTGTACTCCACGGCCCGCGAGGTCGTCGGCTATCCCGCGTACCTCCTGGGCGCGCGGACGTGAGGACGCCCGCCCGCCGCCCCTGACGACGCCGGGGCATCGGCTCATTCTCATACCAGATCCGCAAAAAGGATGGGCCTCACGCAGAGACGCAGAGGCGCGGAGAGAAAACAACGGGAGAAAAGACCAGCAGAGGCCGCCGATCCTCTTCTTCTCTTCTCTCTGCGTCTCCGCGTCTCTGCGTGAGGCGGTTGTTTTCTCGGATTCGGCTCAGGCGGGTTCGGCCGTGCGGATCTCGTCGATCTCGGACGCGGAGACGCCATCCACCATCGTGCGGTTGACCATGGGGTGATGGTCGTGCGTGGGGCCGAAGTCGCTGTCGGGATGCCAGGCGAGCACGTCCAGCGCCTCGCCGCGGGTAAAGAACGAGTGCAGGCACCCTGTGGGGATGCGCCACCCCATCCCCGGCCGCAGCGCGAAGGTGCCGTCGGGCGTGCGGCACTCGCCGCTCCCCCGCACGATGACGCCGATGCGTTCGGAGGGGTGCGTGTGCGCCGTCTGGTCCGTGCCGGGGGGCATGTGCAGGTGGTTCAGGCACGGCTCGCCGAGCACGGGCGGGCACACCAGCAGGGTGTCGGAGCACCCGTCGATGTACCGCAGCCGCCCCGCCGCCTCCACCGGGCCGCCGAGCTGAAAGAGGCCGCGATACCCCAGCCGCGAGATCACCATCCCCGCGCCCTGCGCCACCCGCGCGGCGCCCGGCACCACGAAGAACATCCCCGCGTGCAGGGTGAAGCGGCCGGTGTCCGTCTCCAGCACGGCGGGTCCTTCCACCGCCATCCCGTAGTGCGTGGCATCCTCCGCCAGCTCCAGTGCATCACCGCGCCATCCCAGCACCTGCGTGGGATACGCGTCGCCGGCCAGGTCGATCAGCAGGCCGGGCTCGATGTCCACGGGCACGAAGTCGCTCATCGTCGATCCACTCGAATCCAGTGTCATTTCAAGCTAACGTCGTGTGCGGGATGGTTCCGGGGCTCCCGGAATAACGGCTTGATGTCCTGAGGGAGGCGCCGCCGCGTCCCGGCCGATTCGAGAGCGTTGGCGCCGACCGAAGGATCTCGTGTGCCTTGCAGGGAGCCGGCGCATTCGCTGGCCCTGTGCCGTGCGAAGTAGATCCTTCGGTCGCGCGCAAAGGCCTGTGTGCGTTGAAGTTATCGGCGTGCGCTCCCTCAGGAAATCAAGCGGATCGGGAAGTCGAGTATCCCGTCACTCTTGGGCGCGGAGCCACACTTCCATCGTCAGCAGCAGCCACAGCTTTACGCCGCGCCGGGGCTCGCGCGGGGTGTCGAGCCAGTGCTTCACGATGCGCGGCTCGAACCAG
>DATING010000359.1:0-1725 GCA_035474555.1 Longimicrobium sp.
CTGGCGCCGGCCGCGCGCGACTTCTTTCGCCTCCCCGCGCGCAACGACTTTCCGGCCGATTCGCTGCCGCCGCGCCTGCGCCAGGTGCGCGAGCAGATCCGCCCGGAGCCCATGGACTGGAATCGCCTGCAGAAGCAGGGCAACGACTGGATGCGCTACTGGGACGAGCACGTCCGCAACCAGGGCAACAAGTAAGCGTCCCCCACCCCCCCGGCCCCCTCCCCCGGCAAACTGCCGCCGGGAGAGGGGGAGCACTGATTCAGCGGATTCCGCACGGCGGCCGCGGTCATGGCAAGCGGGGGAGATCCTTCGGCGCGCCCATGGCTGTGTGAGCGTTCAGGTCCGGGCGGGCTCCCTCAGGAAAACAAGGCGAGTGGATGGAAGCGCAGTTACTTTCGCACTCTCGCACTTTCGCACTCTCGCACTTGCCGTTTAGATGCTCCGGCTCGACAACCTGACCCGCCGCTTCAGCGAGACGGTCGCGGTGGATGGCGTTTCGCTGGACGTGCCCGCGGGCGAGTTCCTCACGCTCCTGGGACCCTCCGGCTGCGGCAAGACGACGACGCTGCGGATGATCGCCGGCTTCGAGCAGCCCACGTCCGGACGCGTGGTGCTGGGCGACCGCGACGTGTCCATGCTCCCGCCGCAAAAGCGCGACGTGGGGATGGTGTTCCAGAACTACGCGCTGTTTCCCCACCTGGACGTGTGGGAGAACGTGGCGTTCGGCCTCAAGTCGCGCGGCGACAAGCGCGACACGCTGGACGCCAAGGTGGAGCGCGCGCTCACGCTGGTGGAGATGGCGCCGTACGCCCGCCGCAAGGTGCAGGCGCTCTCCGGCGGCCAGCAGCAGCGCGTGGCCCTGGCCCGCGCGCTGGCGCCGGAGCCGCCGCTGCTCCTGCTGGACGAGCCGCTGTCCAACCTGGACGCGGCCCTGCGCGAGCGCACGCGCGACGAGCTGCGCGCCCTGCTCAAGCAGCTGGGGATGACGGCCGTCTTCGTGACGCACGACCAGGAAGAGGCGTTCGCGCTCAGCGACCGCGTGGCCGTGCTGGACCGCGGCCGCCTGCAGCAGCTGGGCACGCCCGAGGCGCTGTACGCATCACCCGTGAACGCGTTCGTGGCGTCGTTCCTGGGGCGCGCCAACTTCTTCACGGCCACGGTGGATTCCGTCGAAGGCGACCGCGCCGTCTGCGCGCTGCCGGGCGGGGGGCGCTGGCCGGTCGAGTTGGCGGCGGATGCGCCGCGGACGCCGGGCGCCGCGGTGCGAGTGATGGTGCGGCCGGAAGGGATGGAGCTGGCACCGGAGGGCACGGCCGGCGCGCTCCCCGGCCGCGTGCTGGACCGCCGCTTTGCCGGCGCGGCCACGTTCTACCGCGTGGCGATCGACGGCGGGCAGGAGGTGCTGGTGCAGGGCCGGCTGGACGAGGCTCAGGCGGGCGACGTCGTCCGCGTGAGCCTGCACGGACGCGCCCGGCCCATTGCCTACGCGCCCGACGAGCCCGCGCGCTGAACGCGAACGCCGCCGCCCCGGATGACCGGAGCGGCGGCGTTGCATGCGTGTGGATGGAACGCGGCGGTCCCGCGCGTCACTCCGGTTCCAGGCAGCCAGGCTGCCGCGTCCATGGCTCGTAGCAGACTTCGTATGCATTGGTGCTGCAGGCTGCGTCGCAGGTGGGGCTGCGCGTGCACCCCTGGCAAAAGGACGTGACCTGCGTGAACTCGTTC
>DATING010000360.1:0-8735 GCA_035474555.1 Longimicrobium sp.
GCACAAGGACAGGTGACTGGCCTCGCTTCATCTCAGGCGTTCGTGGCGTCATACCGGAGTTGTCCGGTTCACATTTCGCATCAGACATTCACCGCTCCCATGGTCTGCTTCCTCAGAGGCTAGATTTATGAGAGTGCAAGATTCCCACGGCACAAGCTCCATCTACAATCACTATATACTGAAGAATACCGCCGAACCACCAAGCACACATTAAGACAAATTTGCGAAATACGCGATACCAGCCCATCTTCCCCCTCCCGCTGCAAACGTGGTTCGATCCACCATCACCAGGAGGTGCAGATGACCCGACGGATCCAGGCCGGCCGCCTTGCCTTTGCCACCGCCGTGGCGGTCTCGCTCGTCGCGGGTGCGCAGAGCGCGTTCGCCCGTCCCGCGCCCGCCACGCAAAAGGAAGTCGTGTGCTACTCCGGCGCCTGCCATCGCGAATGCCGCGAACACGGCTGGGTGAGCGGCACTTGCGTCGGCGGCCAGACGGGCTACTGCGAGTGCTGGGAGTAGGCGCCCCCGTAGGTGGCCGGCGGGGAGCCCACCTTCCCTGCCGCCGCCCCGTTAACGCCGAACGTCTTCCCGCCCTGGCGGTGGATGCGGTTCGGCTCACCAACACCAAAGGATGCAGATGACCCGAAGGATCCAGGCCGGCCGCGTCGCCTTTGCCGCCGCCGTGGCGGTCTCGCTGGTGGCGGGCGCCCAGAGCGCGTTCGCCCGTCCCGCGCCGGCCGCCGCGCAGAGCGCCGTCACGTGCTACCCCGGCCACTGCCACCGCGAGTGCCAGTCCTACGGCTGGCGGACTGGCCAGTGCATCGGCGGGTACGAGGGATACTGCGAGTGCTACGAGTAAGCGCCTCGTAAACGGGCCGCCGGGAGCACGCTCCCGGCGGCCCTCCGCCATCCTCCCCGCCCCATCGCAACCAGCCGGCTACCGGCCCCGCGCTGATCACGCCAGCACGAGGACGATCCCCGAGGACGCGGCGAATGAACTCGCGCCTCCGAGAACGTGATGTCGGTCTCCGCCGACGGCTCGTGCAGCGTGCGGCGCGTGTGCACCGGGGCGGAGCGCCAGCCATCGGGCAGCGGGAGGCCGGCGTGCGAGCGTCAGACGCCGCCGTCAGAGCGGGGCCGCTTCCACGACGGCCGACAGCCCCAGGAAGGCGCCGTACGCATCCGCCGTGGCCTGCAGCGCCGCCGTCTGCGCATCGTCGAACAGGATGCTGAGCGCGACGGTGAACGTGACGGCGCGCTTGGTCACCGTCCGCTTCCAGTGGCCGGCCAGCTGGCTGTCGAGGATCAGCGCGCCGTTGTAGATGGCCCGGTCCACGAGCGAAGGCCGGGTGCGCGCGTGGTCGCAGTAGCCGCGGCTCTCCCCGTACCCCACGAAGTACTCGTCCAGCCCCTGCAGCAGGTGCACCGTGGGGGACGGCACCTCCGGCGGCGCCTCGCCCGGCGCGGACCAGAAGGTGAGGCCGTCGATCTCCTCCCTCCGCAGCCGCGGCCCCGCGATTTCGATCCCCCGCTGGATGTCGGCCAGGGTCAGGCTGGACCAGAAGCGCATGTCCTTGGCCGTCGCCGGCCCGCGGCTGGTGAAGTAGCGCGCGGCCAGCTCCCCCAGCGCCTCGCCGCGGGAGAGCACCGGCGCGTCCGGCACCCGCTCGTCGAACAGGGCGTACGTCTGCTGCTTGCCCTTCAGCGGCCCGCTGACGACGACGCAGTCCAGCTCCGCGTCCATCAGCACGTACGCCGTCCCCAGCCCCTTGACCGCGATGCCGCCGGCCAGGAGCACCGATTCCAGCTGCTTGCGCGTCAGGTGGCTGCCCCCGCGCAGCGCGTCCGTGATCAGCCGCCGCGCCCTGTCGCGCGTCCCGGCATCCTCCAGCCCCGTCTGCCGGTAGTAGTAGGCGTTCTGGGCGTGCACGCGCGCCGCCGTGAGCCCCTGGATCCAGCGGATGTCCGCCGGGAGGACGAAGTGCCAGGTGGGCCGCAGCACGTGCGTCCGCAGGATGGCGCCCGCCGCGAACGCCTCGTCCAGCGCCGTGTCCGTGGCGCCGCGCGTGCGCTCGCCCACCGACCACTTCGCCGGCCCGTAGTCCTGCGACTGCACGCATCCCAGCCATCCCACCACGTCCCGCGGCGCGCCGAGCGGATTGCCGGCGAGCCGCTGTGCGTGCATGCGGCGGTGGGCGATGTCGTGGGGATGCATGGGACGCGAGGCTGGAATCCGGGGGGATAGAATGGGGAGAGGAGGAGATCGTTGCGTGGGAGACGGAGCCCGCGCAGGGGCCGAGCGAATGAATTCGCGGCTACAACTTCACGCTGTCGGCCTGCGCCGACAATTCCCGCCGCACACCGGCGAAATGCACCTGAGCGAGGTTCCGCAGGTGAACCCTCGCGCAGATTCCGGTTTCAGCGCAAGGCCGAGCCTATGGCAGCCGAGTGCTACACAAACAACGCGGCGAGGCCTCTCACCAGCCCCGCTCCTCCGGATCCCATCCGAATGCCTTCACCATCGTCTCCCGCCCCAGCCGCAAGGATGCCAGGCGCAGGCGCATCTCGCGTTCGGACATCTCACCATAATCGGCGGTGATGCGCGCGCGCTGGAGCTGTTCGAGCATCCGATCGAGAGAAAACACCCGCGCCAGCTTGTCACTGGGCGACATGCGCCGGTAGCCCTCAATCAGAAAGCGCTCGGCTTCGGGAGAGGTGTCGGAAGGTCCCATGCGTCTCATTCAATGGTTGCTTCGGTCCGGACCGCCAGAGCGACTGAATTCGCGGCTACAACTTCACGCTGTCGGCCTGCGCCGACAATCCTGCCGCACGCCGGCCGAGTACACCCCGGCAACGTTCCCGCAGTGAAGTCTCGCGCCGGTCGCGATGCCCGCGTCCCGCCAAGCGGTTGAAGCCCTGTTCGCAGAGCGCGTCAGCGCGAGACAGGGCTTACCGCAGTCCCAGCGGCGGATTTTTCCGCTCAGGACGAATGCCAGCCGATGCGCTCCTGGCCCGACCGCCCACCGAACAGCGGTGGCCGACCTCGTGCTCAGCCATCCGCCGGCGGCCCGTCCGCGGAAGACGGGCGCCGGAGGGCCCGGTCGATGATCAGCCGCGCCACGTTCAGCCCGGTGGCCGCCTCGAACGCCTGCCACTCCGGCGCGCGGTTGGCCTCGATCACGTGCACGCGGCCCTCCGTGTCTACGGCCACGTCCACCCCCAGGATCCCCTCCCCGCTCACGTTGGGCAGCGTGGCGGCCACGATCTCCGGCGCGTCCACGGCCACGAACGTGGCGCCGCGCGCGGCGTTCGCGGCGACCTCCCCCGGGAGCGCCACCTTCTCCACCACCCCGAGCGCCTCGCCGTCCACCACGAGCACACGGTACTCCGAACGAAAGACGATCCGGTCCTGCAGGAGAAACGGCTCCTCCGCGTGCTCCTGCCTCCCGAAGTGCTCCTCCAGCCGGCGCATTCCCGCTGCATGATCGGCGACCACGTGGATTCCCCGCCCCTGCTTGCCGAACGCGGGCTTCAGGAGCAGGGGAAAGCGTCCATCCGCCTGCAGCCTGTCCAGCAGGTCCGTGGCCCCCGACCGGCTGAAGGCGACGTACGTGCTGGTACCGGCGCCCGACTGGAAGCGGCTGATGGTGGTGAGGAGCTTGGACGCCCTGCCCACGGCGAACCGGTCCACGGGATCGAAGACGTCGCAGCCACAGAGCTTGAGGGCGCGCACCAGCACGGCCGTGGCCGCCTCGCGCCCGCCGGTGCTGCGGACGATCAGCGTGGTGAGCGCGGAGATGTCCTCGCCCCGGTGCACGATGGCCGGCTTCGCCGCCCCCCGGACGAACGAGCACACGGCGTCGCGGGGGTCGATCAGCCAGACGTCGTCGTAGCGCGCACGGCCCTCCTCGTACAGCCGCCGCTGCTCGTAGTTGAGCTCGTCTACGCGGCGCCCGGTCGTGCAGATGCCCAGCGACGTCATTCCAGCCCCAGTTCCTTCCGCAGCCACGCCACGGCGGAGTTGTCCGGACCCAGGTGGCCATGCCGCTCGTGCAGAAGGAGCAGCATGGCGGGATCGTTCTGCTTGAGTGCTTCCAGCACAGGGATGGCAGCGGTTGGCTTCTCCGCCATGAGGTCCGCCAGCAGATCCTCAAACTCCGGTTCCCGAAGTTTGTCCTGCCGAACGAACTCTAGCGCAATGTCACGGAGGAGGGTGCGATTGTTGAGACGGACCTTCTTGACGACTCCGGCAAACATCGGAGTGCCGTACTCACCCCTTTCAACGAGCCGCATCCCCACCTTTCGCAGTTCCGCCATGTTGCTGATGATTCCGACAATGTAGCGAAATACATCTGATTCCCCGAGCCCCCGTTCCAGCACCTCCAACGCCAGCTTGCGGAGTTCCGCGTTGTTCTTGCTCTGGATCATGTCGAGCACGCGCCGCAGTTCGCGTGCATCACCATGCCCGGCAGCAATGAGCGCAGAGGCCACGCGGCACAAGTGGTCCGCCGACTGGATGTCTTCGCACAGCAACTCCGCGAATTCAAGGTCATTGCGCATTGACACCCAGATGACAATGTCCGCCCGGAATGCATCCCCATCAATCCTGCGGAAGACCTTTCGGAAGGTGTCGTGATCGCCGTGGATAAAGAAGTACTCCAGTATCTTAAGCTTTTCCTGATCGTCGTACGGAAGTACAGCAGCATAGGCATATCGCGAGATGGACCGTTCGAGGTCCGCTAATCGCCCTGCGCTAACAGCCGCGGCGAAACGCGATGCGTGGTCTGCCACGGCGGCTTCAGCGGCCGGCTCACCCACCTTCGAGGACAACGCTATCAGGAACTTGCGAATGCTGAACTCGTCGTAGAGGTAGACGGCCTGGGAATCCTGCATTGGAGGAACGAGGTGCTCTTCCTTGACGTCCCCGGACAGGAGAACGAAGAATGACTTGTCATGGAGCCAGAAATGGGACCACTCGATGTACAACCACGGCTTGTCGATGGCTTCTGGAGTGATGATGCTGATGATCGCATCGCTTGCAGCGATATTCTTCCTGAGCGCCTCCTTCCACATCGTCCCGCCGAGAATGTGCTCGGTAGCTAGGTACAGCGAGATCTGTCCCGCAAACGCCTCCTCAACCTGGCGCGTAACCGCTTCGGCCAGCTTTGCATCCGTTTCCGTGTGGCTGACAAAGATGCGGTACGTCATCAATATTCTCTCCAAGACGTTCGGGGTCGGCGAGTAGCGCCGTGGTCTATCCCCAAGTGGCACCCGCCTGAAAATCAATCACTCGGGGGTGCCCTCCATCATAGATGCGTAAACTGCTCATGGAAAGAGACGGATTCTCCTGGAAGACGGGGAGAAACGTCCACTACTATGGATTCAGAAGTCCCGACGGTTGGAGAAGCGATCCTGAGCGAACGTCCGCGGTGGCGACGAGGGGCAACTAAGAAGTCGCCTTGCGCGGGCGGCAAGCCGTGCGTATTAGGCAGAAAGAGAGTGTTCACCGGAGCACGTGACATGGGACTCGTCAATGGCGAACGTCGTCGATGTCTTCAAGACAGTAGGCCTGCCTCAGTACACGTACATCAAGCCCGCGTACTACGGCGCATTGCGAATGGATATCGCACAGCCGGGCAAGCACGTGCTGATCGAAGGACCATCCGGAGTGGGAAAGACGTGCGTCGTGAAGAAGATTCTTGAGGATCTCGGCTGGGGGGCGGACAAACGCATGCAAATCCACTGCCGGGACGGCGATGCGGAGGCACGGATCGACGCGTTCTTCCACGCCTGCGAACACGAGTCCCCGGAAACCGCGCCCGCAATCGTGATTGACGACATTCACTTGCTGTCCGCTGCCAAACGCGCGGAGATCGGAGGACGGCTCAAGCGCCTGAGCGACCGGGTGTTCGAGACGGATTGGCCCCCAAAGGCAATCCTGATCGGAATCCCGACAGCCGGATCGAGTTTGCTGACCGATGCACCCGATCTCGGCACCAGACTCGGGATACGTCGGGTCGGACGCGCTTCCGACCACGAGATCGACACGCTAATTTCAAAGGGAGAAGAAGAACTCGATATCACGTTCGAAGATCGCCACATATTGGTCACCGAGAGCGCGGGTAATTTTTCACTCGCGCAGGCGATTTGCAGAACGTTGTGTGCCTCTGAGAACATTTTTGCGACCGTGCCTGAATCAAAGACTCTGTACTGGAACCTTGAGGACCTCCGCAGAACTTTGATGCATGACCTGTCAGGAAAGTATTCCGACCGTGTATGCACATTCACGAAGGGAATCAAGTGGCGTCCTGGTGGAACCAAGCCCTACTTGGAAATTCTCCTCGCGTTGTCGAAGCTCTCGGATTCGGTGATCAGCTTCGAGAAGATCCTCAGAGCAGTACCCGAGCGCCGACGCGCGAGCATCAAAGCAGTGCGACACCTCATACCCAAGGTCATCAATCCCCCAAAGGGCGAGGACCTGAGAAAACTTATTGCTTTCGATCCCGAAGCTGGCTTCTCCATCGAAGATCCTGTATTTCGATATTACCTCACGAACCTTGATGTTGAGCAGCTCTGCGCAGATCTCGGCATTGAAGTGAATGTGCTTGAGCATGCACGTTCTTATGCTTACGATATCGGCTTCTCCTTCGCTGGCGAGGCGAGGCCCATTGTGGATGCGGTTAACACAATCCTGAAGAACCAAGGCGTCACTACATTCTACGACTATGACCAGCAGGCGGTGCTCTTGGCAACCGATCTGGAAGATACGTTGCAGAGAATCTATAAGGAATCATGCAGATTCTACGTTGTCTTCCTTGACCATCACTATTATCGCAAGGTCTGGACGAGGTTTGAAAAGGACATAATGACGTCGTCCGGGCGGAAAGGTCACGTCATTCCCGTGGTGCTGGACGATGCGGGAACGCGAGGAGCCGCGGGTATCCCAGCGGGGATGGGCCGGATTGATTTAAGCGAACAATGGACGGAGATGCTGCGATCGAAAAGGCTTTCCAGGAAAACGGCAGACGCGATCCAGACGAAGTGTGTGAGCCTGCTGTTGGAAAAACTGAATGACCCCTAGGGAGGTTCGCGTTTGGCTGCACCAGAGGCAACGGAGGGGAGCCAACCCCCAGCGGCCAAAGCCGGATCCCACAGCGGCCAATTCATCAGAGCAATACGCAGCGATATGAGTCCTCGCGCAGTTTGCGAGGCTTTCCGCGGTCATTGCGGCGGCTTCAGCCGCTCCGTCGCGAGGCCCGCGTCCCCCAGGCAGTTGAAGCCCTGTTCGCAGAGCGCGTCAGCGCGAGACAGGGCTTACCGCAGTCCCAGCGGCGGATCGATCCGCTCAGGGCGGGAGCGTGCCACGAGCGCCGCTGTGGCTCCTATCCTCCCAGCAGACGTGCGAGGCGCTCCGGCAGCGCGGGTATCCCCAGCATCTTCGCCAGGGCCAGGGTGGCCCGGTCATGAGGCGCCGCCTCCCAGAGCAGGTCCAGTATCGACTCCGCGCGATCACGGTTGCCACCTTTCAGCTCGTAGTGGGCGACCGTGCAATAATACGACGCGAATTCCGAGACGTGGTACCGCTTTCGCCCGGGGTACAGCCCGCGAAGCTCCAGCTGCGGACCGAGCAGGGCAAGTGCCCCGTCCGCATCACCGGCAATCAGCAGCTTCTCCGCGCGGTTGAGCCGGGCAAAGATGTAGTCTGGGAACCGCTCCAGCACGCGGTCGATCGTCCGCTCGGCCTGCTCGTGCCTGCCGCGGCGAGAGTAGACGACGGTCAGGTAGTTGTAGAACACGGGAGCGTATGGATGCTTCTCCACCAGCCCCTCCAGTTCCCGCAGGGTGGCGTCGCTGGGCTCGTCCTCCTGGATCGCCGCGTGCAGGCGGGGGATCGAGGCTTTTGCGTCCGCCGGCAAGCGGGAATACCATTCGTCGCGGGTAGGCCTGTACGTGATCTCGTACCCGTTCACGAAGGCGAGCTCGCCCCGCTCGAACCCCTTTTCTACCGCACGCTTCATCCTGCGCTTCAACGACATCGCCCCTCGCCGTTCGATCTCCGTAGAATGCGGGCTTCGATGCGCCACAAGGTGCACAAGATGCACACGCTCCGCCAGTCCCCTCCCCGGGGTCCGGGAGCCCCGCGCCCGCAGCCTCCGGACCGACACTCGCGCCGCGATCCTCGCCGGACCGTGCCAGTCCGGAACGGGCGACCCCGCCCCGGCTGCCACGCGGCGCCGAGGCGGGGTCCGAACGATCGCGGCGGTGAAATTCGTCCGCGATCAGGTCAGTTGGCGCAGTGGGAGTCGCCGCCCGGGTTCCAGGTGGCGCCGGGGCTGTAGGGCGTGGTGTTGCACTCCGGGTCGTACGTGCAGGGCGTGCCGCCGTAGTTGCAGCTGTCGTAGTACGGACCCGTGTAGCCGTACGGGTTGGGGCTGAACGCCTGGACAGTGCCCCGCTGCGGCCGCACGTCGTCCGTTCGGAACGTCTCCACCCGCAGGTGGTCCAGGGTGAGCCTGAGCTTCTTCATGCGCGCCTCCGGAAGGGTGAGTGCAGGAGAGGAAGAGAGACCTCGCACCAGAATAGATTCCGATCGTGTTACCCGTCAATTTGTTGGGCGATGGATTTCCGCCTGCAACGCAGAGCCCCGCGCCTGACTGGCCGCGGGGCACGCTGGTTCCGGGAGTTGTAGAGCGGGCGCAGCAGTTGAAGCCCTGTTCGCAGAGCGCGTCAGCGCG
>DATING010000361.1:0-2413 GCA_035474555.1 Longimicrobium sp.
CGAGCGGGTGGGCCGGGGTGACCACTTCTTCGAGCTGGGCGGGCACTCGCTGCTGGCGGTGCGCGTGGTGTCGCGCGTGCGGCAGGCGCTGGGCGTGGAAGTGTCGCCGGGCGACCTGTTCGAGCGGCCGGTGCTGGCGGACTTCGCACGGGGGCTGGAGACGGCCACGCGCGCGGAAGCGGCCGCGATCGAGCGCGTGGATCGATCGTCCGCGATCCCGCTTTCGTTGGCGCAGCAGCGGCTGTGGTTCCTGGAACAGCTGGGGGGGATGGGGTCGGCGTACCACGTCCCCATGCGCCTGCGCCTGCAGGGCGAGCTGGACCGCGGCGCGCTGGTGCGGTCGCTGGACCGGATCGTCGCGCGGCACGAGGCGCTGCGGACGGTCTACCCCACGGTGGATGGCGAGCCGGTGCAGCGCATCGCCCCGGCCGAAGCAAGCGGGTTCCGGCTCGTGGAGCACGACCTCCGCGCCTCGCCGGATGCGGACGACGCGGAGGACGCGCTGCATCGCCTCGTGGCGGACGAGGCGAGCGCGCCCTTCGACCTGGCGCGCGGGCCGCTGGTCCGCGGCCGCCTGGTGCGGATGGCGGCGGACGACCACGTGCTGCTGCTGACGATGCACCACATCGTCTCCGACGGCTGGTCGACGGGCGTGCTGCACCGTGAGCTGGGCGCGCTGTACGCCGCCTTCATGCGCGGCGAGCCCGATCCGCTCCCGCCGCTGCCCATCCAGTACGCCGACTACGCCGCCTGGCACCGCCGCTCCGTGGAAGGCGACGTGCTGGAGGCGCAGGCCACGTACTGGGCGCAGGCGCTCGGCGGCGCGCCGGAGCTGCTGGAGCTTCCGGCGGACCGCCCGCGCCCGGCCAAGCAGGACTTCGCCGGCGCGTCGCTGGAGCTCGAGCTGGACGAGGCGCTGACGGAGGCGCTGAAGGCGCTGTCGCAGCGGCACGGCACCACGCTGTTCATGACGCTGCTGGCCGGCTGGGCGGCGGTGCTGAGCCGCCTGTCGGGGCAGTCCGACGTGGTGATCGGCACGCCGAGCGCCAACCGCGCGCACGCCGAGGTCGAGGAGCTGATCGGCTTCTTCGTCAACACGCTCCTGGTGCGCGTGGAGCTTTCCGGCTCGCCCACGGTCGCGGAGCTGCTGGGGCAGGTGCGGGCGCGGGCGCTGGAGGCGCAGCAGAACCAGGACATCCCCTTCGAGCAGGTGGTGGAGCGGGTGCGGCCCGCGCGCAGCCTGGCGTACAGCCCGCTCTTCCAGGTGCTGTTCGTGTGGCAGAACGCGCCGGGCGAGAGCCTGGCGCTGCCGGGGCTGGCGGTCGGCCCGCTGGATCCGGCGGGCTCCGGAGGGGCGTCGTCGCAGGACAGCGCGAAGTTCGACCTTACGCTGACCCTCGCCGAGAGCGGGGACCGCATCGTGGGGAGGCTGAACTACGCCACGGCGCTTTTCGATCGGGGGACGGCGGAGCGCTTTGCCGGCTACCTTCAGCGGGTGCTGGAGGAGATGGCGGCGGACGGCAGCCGGCGGATGGAGCGGCTGGCGCTGATGCCGGATGGCGAGCGCGCCACGGTGCTGGAGGGGTGGAACCGCACGGAGGCCGCGTATCCCGCCCAATCCACGCTCCACGCGCTCTTCGAGGCCCAGGTGGAGCGCACGCCCGGCGCGGTGGCGGTGACGTTCGAAAGCCAGTCGCTCACCTACGCGGAGCTGAACGCGCGGGCGAACCGGCTGGCGCACTTCCTGGCCGGGCGCGGCGTGGGGCCCGACGTGCGGGTGGGGCTCTCGGTGGAGCGCAGCCTGGAGATGATGGTGGGGCTGCTGGCGGTGCTCAAGGCGGGCGGGGCCTACGTGGCGCTGGACCCGTCGTACCCCGAGGACCGGCTGCGCTACATGCTCGCCGACAGCGCGCCGGTGGCCCTGCTGACGCAGGCATCGCTGGCCGGGCGCTTCGCCGGGGCGGAGATCCCCGTCGTGGCGCTCGACGCGGACGCGTCCCAGTGGGCGGATGGGGACGATTCGAACCCCCGCCACGCGGAGCTCACGCCCGACCACCTGGCGTACATCATCTACACCTCGGGCTCCACGGGGCTGCCCAAGGGGGTGATGGTCGCGCACCGCAGCGTGGTGAACGTGCTCACCTGGATGCAGGGCGCCTGGGGGCTGGGCGCGCGCGAGGTGGTGCTGCAAAAGACGCCGTACAGCTTCGACGCCTCGCTGCGCGAGCTGATCCCGCCGCTGCTGGTGGGCGCGCGCATGGTGATGGCGCGCCCCGGCGGGCACCGGGACGCGGCGTACCTGCTGGAGAGGGTCCGTGCCGAGCAGGTCACCACGCTCCACTTCGTCCCCTCCATGCTGCAGGTGCTGGTGGAGGAGGCCGATTTCGCCCGCTGCACCTCGCTGGAGCGGGTC
>DATING010000362.1:0-1972 GCA_035474555.1 Longimicrobium sp.
AGAAGTGGAGGCCGCGCTTCGCGAGCTGGACGAGGTGACCGGCCCGTGACCGACGGGCGGGCTCCCGGGCGGGGACGGGACCGGCAGCTTCAACGCAGCGTTCGCGGAGTAGAAAAAAAGAGAGTACGCGGAGAGCCCCACTCAGTTCTCTGCGTACTCTCTTTTCTTTCTGCGAACTCCGCGTTCAAATGCCTTTGGAACCCGGCTACGCCGCGATGGCCAGCCCCTGCTCCACCAGCGGCGCGGCGGACTCCGGGGGCAGCGCCTCGCCGGCGCGAAGAGCGCGGAAGGCGGCGGCCGTCCCGGCATCCAGCGCGGCCAATCCCCGCCGCTCGCCGCGAAAGTCCACCAGCACGTGGTACTCGCCCGTCTCGAAGTCGTCGTACGGCAGCGGGCGCTTTTCACGCAGCGCGTTCACCACGGCAAACGGCTCGCGGGTAAAGCGGGCCACACCCACCAGCGGGTGCGGGCGCAGGGGCGCGTCCGGGCGCGCGGCCGAGGCGGCCTCCGCGACGGACGCACGGGTCCGCTCCGGCGGCAGCAGCGCCAGCTCGTACGTCTCCATCTCGTACTCCAGCACCTCCGGCAGCAGCGGCTCCGTCAGCGCGCCTTCGGCGACCCGGCGGCGCAGGAACGCGGCAAAGCGGCGAATCTCGCCGGGGACGACGCGGGGCACCCTGGGGTTCTCTACCCAGAACGCCTCCGCCACCTCGCGCAGTCCGTAGCCCAGCACGTGGAACGTGCCGGGCAGCTGCGACACCAGGGGCGACAGGCGGGCGTTGCGGTAGAGCATGCAGTTCATCCGCATCCCCCGCTGGTCTGCCGCGCTCAGCAGCCGCTCGATCTCGATGGGCGTGAGGTCATAGCCGGCCAGCACGGACGCCCCCTCGTCCAGGATGCGCCGGCACATCGCGGGTGCGGCGGCCATGTCGGCCATGGCCCGCTGAAAGGCGACGAGCGACATCAGCCGTCCGAGGCGGGGCGGCGGGCCCACGCCTGGCGGGCGCGGTCCAGCTCGCGCAGCACCCCGTCATGGCCGCCCAGCGCCGGCAGGTACTGGTCCTGGAACTCGAAGGTGATGCCACACAGGTTGGGCGCGGACTCCACCACCTCGTCCAGCAGGTCCCACACGGGCCCGGCCACCGGCCCCGCGTGCGAGTCGGTGTACATCCCTGCCATCTCGCTGCCCCCGGCGATGTGCACCTCCACCACGTTGCGCAGGTCCACCGCGCGCAGGAAGTCGCGGGCGTCGAAGCCGTGGTTCACCGCGTTCACGTACACGTTGTGGATGTCCAGCAGCAGCCCGTTGCCCCCGCGCGCGCACAGTCCGTCCAGGAACTCGGGCTCCGTCATCTCCTGCCCCGGCAGGTCCACGTAGTACACGTTGTTCTCCAGCAAAAACGGCACGGGGACCATCTCGCGCACCCGGCGCACCCGCTCCGCGATCATCTCCAGCACCTCGCGGTCGTACGGCACGGGGATGGCGAGCCCCGCCTCTTCGCTGTGCGCGTCCATCCCCGGCAACCGGCTGAACGACAGGTGGTCGCTGTGCCAGGGAAAGCCGTAGCGCGTTTGCCAGCGGGCCACCTGCTCCACGTGCTCCACGTCGAACAGCTCGGCGCTGCCGATGGAAAGGCCCACCGAGTGCCCCACCACGGGCTTGCGGGCGGCCACCCAGTCCAGCAGCTCCACCTGGCGGTCGAAGTCGCGAAAGCGCGGGCCCACACCGGGGCCGTCGTCCACCCAGAAGCGGTCGGGGACGATGGCCATGTAGTCCAGCGCGTCGATGTGCTCGCGGATGAACCGCGGCAGCGAAGGCACGTACAACAGGCCCACGCCCAGCCGGGGCAGCGACTCCAGGTCGGGGCGGGTGGCGGTCGGGGCAGCGAAGGTTGCGTCCATGGCGAGCTCCATCGGTGCGGCGCGTGCAGAGATGCGAAAACAATCGCCGACGGGCGTCAGGCGGGGCGGC
>DATING010000363.1:0-1664 GCA_035474555.1 Longimicrobium sp.
CATGAAGATCATCCTGCGCCTTGCCGCCGCCGCGGCCCTGCTGGCCGCCTGCGCCCCCGCCGCCCCGCCCGCGTCCGTGCCGGGCACGGGCGCCGTCTCGCACGCCGGCCTGCTGGGCCTGGCCGACCGCCGCGAGTGGAACGAGGCGTACCTGCGCGCCGCCGCCGCCGCGCCGGACCCGGACATTCGCCGGCGCACGGCGTGGGTGATGGCCAACCTGCGCCGCAAGGAAGCGGTCCCCCTGCTGGAGTCCCTGCTGGCCGCCGCGGACACCTCCGTCGCGGCCATGGCGGCGTTCGCGCTCGGGCAGATCGGCGACACCTCCGCCGTCGCGCTCCTGGTCCCCTACGCCAGCCGGCAGGGGATCGAGTCCCGTCCGACCGTGGTCGGGGAAGCGGCGGCCGCCCTGGGCAGGCTGCGCCACCCGGCCGCCAAGGACGCCCTGCAGGCGCTGCTGACCTTCGCGCCGCTGAACGGGCCGGGGCTGCGCGAGTCCGTGGGCCCGGCGCTGCTGGCCATCTGGCGGCAGCCGCGCCCGCTCCCCGTGGAGCCCGTGTCGCGCTGGCTCAACTCGCAGGACCCCGAGCTTCGCTGGCGGGCGGCGTACGCCCTGGCCCGGCGCGCGGAGCCCGCGGCCACGGCGGCGCTGTACCGCAACGTGCGCGACCCGGACGCCATGGTGCGCTCCATGGTGGCGCGCAGCCTGACCGCCGCCATGGCGGACTCGTCGCGGATCGGCGCGAACACCACGCAGGACGTGCTGTACCGGATGATCACGGGCGACACCGCCCAGATCGTGCGCCTGAACGCCCTGCGCACCGTCGGCAGCTACCGCACGGACCGGGCGCTGAACATCCTGGCCGACGCCATCACCGGCGGGCGCGACCCGTACGAGGTGATCGTGGCCATGGAGTCGCTGCAGCGGCTGGGCACCTACGCCGCCCCGCGGGCCGCGCTGCTGGAGGCCCAGGCGCGCGATACCGCCTCGCCCGTGTTCGTGCGGCAGACGGCGCTGGCGGCCCTGGGCGCCGTGGACCCCGCGGCGGCGCTGCGGACGGCGCGGCAGCTGGAGGGCGCCCCCGGGTGGCGGCTGCGCGCGGCGGCGGCCCGCATCTACGCGGCGGACACCACGGCCCGCGAGGAGCTGATGGCGGCCGTGGCCGATCCCGACGGCCGCGTGGCCGCCGCCGCGCTGGAGGCCGCCCTGGCCGCGGACACCACCGCGCGCACCCTGCGCGACGTCCTGCTGGCCGGCCTCCAGGTGCGGGACGTCATCGCCCGCACCAACGCCCTCACGGGGCTGGCCAAGCTGGCGGATCCCGCTACCCTCCCCGTGGTGCTGGATGCCTATCAGCGCGCGCAGGCGGACTCGCTGAACGACGCCGCCCTCGCCGCGGTGGACGCCGTGGCGGGGATCGCGATGAAGTACCCGTCCGCCTCCCCCCAGTTCTTCGCCCGCTTCCGCCGCTCCGGCGACTACCTGGTGCGCCAGCGGGTGCAGACGGCGCTGGGGGATTCGCTGGCCGGGAGCTGGGGCGCGCCGCTCCCCCTGGAGACGGGGATGAGCATGGCGGACTACGGGCGGATCGTGGCGGAGACCGCCGCCCGCCCCCGGCCGCACGCCATCATCGAGACCAGCCGCGGGCGCATCGAGCTGGAATTGT
>DATING010000364.1:0-3318 GCA_035474555.1 Longimicrobium sp.
TGGACGAGACCTTCGATTCGCTGGACTCCGAGCGCTTCGGCGTGATCGTGGGGAGCGGCATCGGCGGCATCCACACCTTCGAGGAGCAGCACGCCCGGGCGATGGAAAAGGGCCCGGGGCGCGTGTCGCCCTTCTTCGTCCCGATGTTCATCAGCGACATCGCGGCGGGGCTGGTCTCCATCCGCTACAACGCCAGGGGACCCAACTACTGCACCGTCAGCGCCTGCGCCTCCGGCGCGCACGCGGTGGGCAACGCGTTCCGCACCATCAAGTACGGCGAGGCGGACGTGATGCTGGCGGGCGGCACGGAGGCCACGGTCTCGCCCACCACCATCGCCGGCTTCGCCAACATGACGGCGCTCTCCACGCGCAACGACTCGCCGGAGACGGCCAGCCGCCCGTTTGACGCGGGGCGCGACGGGTTCGTGCTGGGCGAGGGCGCGGGGATGGTGCTGATGGAGGAGCTGGAGCACGCGCGTGCCCGCGGCGCCACCATCATCGCCGAGGTGGTGGGCTTTGGGCAGACGGCCGACGCCTACCACATCACGTCGCCCGCGGAGGGCGGCGAGGGCGCCGTGCGGGCCATGCGCGCGGCCATGAAGGAGGCCGGCGCGGAGGTGTCGGAGGTGGATTACGTGAACGCGCACGGCACGAGCACGCCGGCCAACGACAAGAACGAGTCGATGGCCATCGCCACCGCGCTGGGCGACCGCGCGCGGGAGATCATCGTCGGCAGCACCAAGTCGATGACGGGGCACACGCTGGGTGCGGCCGGCGGCGTGGAGGCGGTCATCAGCGCGCTGGTGTGCCGCCACGGCAAGATCCCGCCGACCATCAACTACGAGACGCCCGACCCCGACTGCACCCTGAACTACGGGACGGAGGGGATGATCGAGCGCCCCGTGCGGCTGGCGCTGAGCAACTCGTTCGGGTTCGGCGGACACAACGTGTGCCTGGCGTTCCGGCGGTTCGAGGCGTAGGAACGGCAGGGAATAGGGAATAGGGAATAGGGAATAGCCTGCAACGGCGGTTTCCTGGATCGATGAGAAGGCCCCCGGCGAGCATGCGCTGGGGGCCTTCTTCGTGCCGGTGGGGCCCGCATCCAGACCCGGCGATTGAAATCGCGGCACCGAAAACGTGATGTCGGCCTTCGCCGACGGGTCCGGTATGGCCGCGTGCCGTGCACAACGGCGGGTGCCCGCCGCTGGTGTCCGCGCAGGCGGACAGTGTGCAGTTGTAGCCGCGAAGCCGCGAATTCATTCGCTCCCATCTCGACGCGATCTCATCCGCTCCCGTCCTGTGACGCGCCGTCCCGCCGCGCTTGGCTTTCGCCGACGGCTCGCGCAACGGGTTGGGCTACCGTGGCGCCGCGCCGCTTTCCATCCGCCGAATCCGCGGCGTCATGGCGGCGCTGTGCCGAGCGCGGCCCGGATGATCTCCTCGGGGAGCTCCCCGGGGCCGGGGGCGGCGAGGTTGGTCAGCATGGTGATGGACAGGCTGTCGTCGAGGAGGTAGGCATTGAGGGCGCGGAAACCCTCAATCGCGCCGCCGTGACGGACTGCGCGGTGGCCGTCGATCGTCTGCACCCAGACGCCATAGCCGTACTCGCTCGCCCGGGCTGCGGAATCGGGAGTCGTCATCATGGCCCAGGACGCGGCGCTGACCACGCGTCCCGTGGCGAGCGCGCGGTTCCACACCGCCAGGTCGCCCACCGTGGAGCAGAGTCCGCCCGCCGCGAAGGGGACCGTCATGCTGGTGTAGCGCGCGTTCACCACGCTCGTGTCGCGCTGCTCGTACCCCTCGGCACGGTGCGGGATGAGCGGCGTGACGTCGCAGTAGCGCGTGGCCCTCAACCCCAGCGGCTCGAACAGCCTGGAGCGCAGGTAGTGCGCGTACGGCTCGCCCGACACCCGCTCGATGAGCAGGCCCAGCAGGATGTACCCGATGTTGCTGTACTTCCACTGCGTACCGGGCGCGAACTCCAGCGGCTCGTTGCGCACGAGCCCGATCACGGAGTCCGGTGTAAGCGCCTCTTCGCGCAGGTTTTCCGTGAGCCACCGCTCGCGGAAGTCCGGGATGCCCGCCGTGTGGTTCAGGAGGTGCCGCACGCGTATGCCGCTCCACGCCTCCGGCAGCCGCGGCACGTACCGGGAGATGGGAGCCTCCAGCTCGACACGCTTCTCGTCCACCAGCCGGAGGACGGCGGCGGCCGTGAACTGCTTGGTGACGGAGCCGATGCGGTAGACGGTGAGCGGCGTGGCGGCGGCGTCGTTCTCCACGTCCGCCAAGCCGTATCCGCGGTAGACGAGGGTGTCGCGCCCGGCGCGGATGACCGCGAAGGATACACCGGGCGCATACGTCTCCCGCTGGAAGGCGGCGACCAGCGCGTCCACGCGCGCGGTGACGGCCTCGGGTGTGTCCGGTCCGCCCCCTTCACGCCCCCCGCAGCTCGCGAGCGGCACCACGGCGAACGCGAGGGTGACGGCGATCGTCGCCCCGCGGGCGATGCGAAGGAGTGCGTGCCGGTACGGCGGGGGCAGTCGATGCACGTGGCGAATGGGGCAGGGAGGGGCGGGGGCTGACCGGCGGCGGACATCCCACGGTAGCGAGGCGAGGGCGGGCGCGCTACGGGGCAGAAGTGCGCTCCAGGGCGTGAGGCCAGGGCGGCGTTCGAGCCGGGCGATTGAAATCGCAGCATCGCAGCTACAACTTCACGCTGTCCGCCTGCGCGGACAGCACGAGAATGGCCCCGGCGCAGGCGCTCCGGGGCCGTTCTCGTACCGCGCGGACGCGTGTCCAGCGGATTTCCGCCGGTCAGACCGGCTGCGTGCTCGGTTCGCTGGCCAGAGCCGCGCGGAAGGCGTCGAGCTCGGGCTCGATCTGCACCACGTGCGAGGGGCGGTCCAGGAGCGACTGCAGCTCGGGGGGAACGGGGACCTCGCGGCCGATCAACGGCTCCACGATGCCCTCGAACTTGGCGGGGTGGGCGGTGGAGACGAGGATCCAGTCCGCGTCCTCCAGCCGCTCGCGCACGGCCACGGCGACGGCGGTGTGCGGGTCCCACACCTCGCCCCACTCGCCGAGGCCGGCCTGGATGACGCGGCGGATCTC
This sequence comes from Longimicrobium sp., assembly GCA_035474555.1. Classification (GTDB taxonomy): domain Bacteria; phylum Gemmatimonadota; class Gemmatimonadetes; order Longimicrobiales; family Longimicrobiaceae; genus Longimicrobium. Next base: position 3,112 of record DATING010000364.1, read on the forward strand.
GTCGTCGGTGACGGCGTGGGCGCGCAGGGCGGGGCGGCACGCGTCCTCGCCGCCGAACAGGTGCAGCACGCGCTCCATGTTGCTGGGGCTCCCCACGTCCATCGCCGTCGCCAGCGTGGACACGGTGGGATGCGCGGCCCACGGCGCGCCGCCAGCAAAGGCGGTGACGGCGGGGTTGGCGTTGGTGGCGAGCACGACCTCGCGCAC
>DATING010000365.1:0-3396 GCA_035474555.1 Longimicrobium sp.
CGGTGGATCGGTGGATCGGCATCGCGACAGGAGAGCCGGCATCCCAACGAGCGAATGAATTCGCGGCTACAACATCACACTGTCGGCCTGCGCCGACACACTGCCCGCCCGGCAGAGTGCCTTGCCGGTGGCGTGGCACTCGCCCGTGACGGAGAGTCCGCGCAGGCGGACATCGTGTAGTCGTTGCGGCGAATTCATTCGCTCTGCCCCCCGTGCACGATGCCCATCCACCATCCGCCATCCACCGCCCGGCAGATCGGTGGAGCTGATCAGGCGGAGGCGTCCCTCAATCCCACCAGCAGTAGATGACGCCGTCGCCGGCCAGCTCGCCGGCCAGGGCGGCGACGGTGCGCGTGCCCTGCGTGACCACGTCCGGGCAGAATTCGTGGAACTCGCGGGCCAGCGCGCGCGCCTCGTCCCGCGTGGGCTTGCGGAGCAGGCGGCCTTCCACGTAGTCGGTGCCCGCGCCCGTGAGCACGAACGGGTGCCGCGCGTGCAGCCGCCCGAACCACGCCACCACGCTGTCCGTATCGATGCCGTAGTTGGTGCCGTTGGCGCCGATGAACCGCATCACCTCGGCCGCGTCGTCGCGCGGGTGCAGCGCCACGTGCTCCGGCTCGCCGCCCGCCCCAAAGGTGTACCCGCTGCGAAAGAGCAGAAAGCCGCGGGCGCGAAAGAGCGGGCCGGCGCGGGCGATCAGGCTGTCCGTGCGGTCCGCCGCGAAGCGCACCTCCATGCCCTCGCCGCGACGCATCTCGCCCGTCCACTCGTCCTCCACTTCCAGCGGCACGGCGCGCATCCCCGCCAGCTGCTCCAGCGCCCGCACCGCGCCGGGAAAGTCCGCCGGGACGGTGAAGCCCGCCGGCAGCGCGTACGGCTTGTCCTCGCGCAGGGCGGAAGCCGCGCTCAGCCCGGACGCCGCGAAGTCCATCGGCGGGAGCGGGAGCGAGAGGGGCGGCACGGGAAGGAGCGTGGCCACGAGCATCGCCAGGGCCGCGGTCCCAATCACGTCCGTCGGCTTGAACCACCAGCGCCCTTCCCCCGCCCGCGGCCGCGCGAAGCCCACGTCACGCATCAGCCGCCGCTCGCGCAGGCGAATGCGGAGCCCGGCGAGCTGCCGGAACGGCGCCTGCTGCCCCAACAAGGCCAGCAATGCGCCGTGGAGCGTGAAGCCCACGTGGTCGTCCGGCAGTATGCGAAAGCGGCCGGAGGCCACCTGCCCCTGCCAGTTGCGGCGCTCCAGCGCCTGCAGGTGCTCCAGCGGCGGCACTGCGCCCCGCACGGGCTCCAGCCGTTCATCCGCCGCGAAACGGGCCCGGTACGCGCGCGCGAACGCCAGCAGCTGCGCCGGATCGCGGAGCACGGGGAGCATCTCCAGTTGCGCGCCGGGGGTGCGCGGCATCATCTCGGGAACGGCGTTCGCCACCACCAGCCGCCGCCCACTGCCAAAGGCCACGGCCACCGCGCAGTCCACCTCCTGCCGCCGGTGCTCCGCGGGCGTGCCCTCGCGCACCACCATCCCATACCCCGTGACCATCGCCATCTCCAGCCCGTCCGGCGATTCCATGGGCACCCGCAGCGTGGTGCCGCCGTGCGCCTGGTGCCAGAAGGTGCCCAGGCGCACCAGCCCGGCCCGCGCCAGCACGTCCACCTGCCGCTCCACCTCGGGGCGCAGCTCCGGCGGTACGGGATGCCGCTCCGGGTCGTACGCCGCTTCGCCGGAACACAGGGGAAGGCGGGTGCCGCGCCAGATCTGCACGGGCGCGATCCACCAGGGCATGGTGATGGAGGCCAGCAGGGTGACCTTCCACGCCCACGGCGGAAAGAGCCACGCGATGCCGCCGAACATGGCCAGCTGCAGCAGCAGCGTCACGGCGACCTCGGGCCACGTGTTCCTCATCTGCCGCCGCGACAGGAAGACCCAGTAGACGCTGTAGACGAGAAGGGCTGGCCACACGAGGGGTATCGCGGGTGGGGGATGGATCGGGGAGGTGCGGGCGGAGGATACCCGGGAGGCTGGATGGGCCAGAATGTAGCAGATCGCGGTCCGTTCCGGGAGTCCGCCGTGCACGGCGGTTGTGCGATAGGCTGCGGCGTTGGCGATTCGGTGCGCGCGATGGGCGGAGTTCCAGGGAATCCCCGGCACCGGCTCCGGAGGCCGAGGGGTTTGATCGTCACCCCCTCCACCGGGGAGCGAATTCCCCCCAGGGAGCGAATGAATTCGCGGCTACAACTTCACACTGTCGGCCTCCGCCGACACCACGGCGACTTGGCAGACCACCGCGCCCGTGGCGTGGCACTGGCCCGTGACGGTCCCGACGCGAGCGAATGAATTCGCGGCTACAACATCACACTGTCGGCCTCCGCCGACACCACAGCCGGACCAGGCACAGTGCCTCGCCGGTGGCGTGGCACCGGCCCGTGACGGACCGTCCGCGCAGGCGGACATCGTGTGGTCGTTGCGGCGAATTCATTCGCTCTGCCCCCGCAGTGCACGGGTCCGAGACATCCCCGGCCGGTGCCACGGTGCCACGGTGCCACCGTCCGCCGTGCACGCCAGTTGTGCGATGGGCCGTGCGGCGTTAACGATTCGGTGCGCGCGGCGGAGGTCCATCCGCCGCGCCGGACCCCATCCATCCGCCCCATGATCGCCGTCGCCACGCCCGCGCAGGACCCGTCCGCCGCCGCCCCCGCGCCGCCCTCCCGCTGGTCGTTTCCGGCGCTGGTGTTCGGGGCGTGGACGGCCGTGGGCGCGTTCCTGGCGGCGCAGTGGTGGCTGCTGCGCGTCACGGAGAACGGGCCCGTGCGGCCGCTGCAGGTGGGGTGGATGCTGGAGAGCATGTGGATCTGGGCGGCGTTCACGCTCCTCATCTTTCCCCTCGCCTACCGCTTTCCCGTGGAGCGGGGGCGGCTCGCGCGCAACATGCCCCTGCACGCGGCGTTCGCGATGGGCTTCTGTGTGGCGGACGTGCTGGCGGACGCACTGTTCTTCCCCCTGCTGGGCCCGCCGCGGGGCAGCTTCGTGGAGCGGCTGATCGGCCAGTCGTTCATCAACGTGTTCAGCTACGCGGCCGTCGTCGGCATCGCCCACGCGGCGCGCTACTACCGGCTGATGATGGAGCGCCGCGCCCGCGAGGCGGAGCTGGAGCGGCAGTTGCTGCAGGCCCGGCTGCAGGCGCTGGAGGCGCAGCTGCATCCGCACTTCCTGTTCAACGCGCTGCACACGGTCGGCTCGCTCATCCGCGTGGGCGAGCACCCGGCGGCGCTGCGGATGCTCAGCGGGCTGGGCGACCTGCTGCGCCAGGCCCTGCGCAACCGCGACGCGCAGGAGGTGCCCCTGCGCGACGAGCTGGACTTCGTGGGGCGCTACCTGGACGTGGAGCGCGTCCGCTTTCA